>DATEKK010000166.1:0-4177 GCA_035277485.1 Gemmatimonadaceae bacterium | reverse complement strand
CCCGAAAACGATGACCGCTTGCGCGACCTGCTGGCCGGTCCGTTGGACTGGGATCGCGTGTGCGCGTTGGCCACGCGCGAGCGCGCCGAGCCCGTGCTGTACGAGCGGCTGCGATCGGTGTCGGCGCGGCGGGGCGTGCTGCCGGCGGGCGCGGCGCCGCTCGAGCGCCTCGCGCGCGTGTCGCAGTTCCGCATGATGCACCTGGAGCAGCGGTTGGGCGAATCGCTCGCGGCGCTGGCGCGCGAGCGGGTCGATGCAATGCTGCTCAAGGGCGCAGCACTCGCGCTCACGGTGTACGGCTCGTTCGTTAGGCGGCCGATGTCGGACCTGGACCTGTTGCTGCGCGGCGGGGGCGCCGTCGCCGCGCGCGCGCGTGCGACGCTCCTCGCGTCCGGGTGGATGACCACCGAGCTCGAGCAGCTGCAGAAATTCTTCGAGGGACACCAGCATTTGCCGGCGCTCGACGATGCGCGCGGCACGGGCGTGCAGCTCGAGCTGCATACGGCGCTCTTCTTCGAGGGACATCCCTTCCGTTTGTCGCCCGACGACCTGTGGTCGCGTGCCACGTCGATCATCGCCTTCGGCCAGCGGACGAGCGTGCCCTCGGTGCACGACCAGTTGCTGCACCTGTGTCTGCACTTTGCGTGGTCGCACATGATGGCGACCGGTGCATGGCGCACGTTCCGCGACCTGCACACGTTGATCGGGACAGGCGATATCGCGTGGGACGATTTCGTGGCGCTGGCGCAGACGAGTCGCGGTGGCAGCTGTTGCTACTGGACGTTCCGGCTGGCGCATCGGTTGTCGGGCGTGGACGTGCCGAAGTCCGTGCTGGAGGCGCTCAAGCCGCCGGTCCCCGATTTCGCGCTCGAGCGGTTGGAGCGACACTTCGCGGCGAATCTGTTCCCCACCGAGTCGGTGTGTCCGTCGGTGGCGATGGCGTATACGATGTGGCGCGTTGGCGTGCGTCCCGTGTGGAGCGGGCACGGGACCGTGCGGCCGTGGGACCGGACCGATGATCTGTTGTTCGACCAGACGACGCGTATGTCGGGTCCGCGCCGGCTCGCGGAGCACATGCGGAATGCGCGCGGGTGGGCGCGGTATGCGAGGGCGGTGCTGAGGGGCTAGGGAAGCGCTCGCTGCGAGCGTCAGCGAGCGCTTCCCCAGGTTTTCACGGTGTCGCGTTCTCCGGTTTCCCATCGGCATCGAGGAACGTCAACTCGCCTAACGCAAGCCGCCGCACGCCGGCCTCGATCTTCGCGCGGTCGCCGACCACCACCCAGATCTCCTTATCCGGTTGGACGAACGTCGACACCGCTGTCGCTACGTCCTGCGGGGTGAGCGCGCGGATGCGCGACTCGTACGTCTGATAGTAGTTGTCGGGCAGTCCGTACGTCGCGATGTCGGAGAGCGCTCCCCGAACCGCGCCGCCGGTCTCCCATCGGCCGGCGAGCGTGAGCGTCTGGCGATCCTTGGCGCCCTGGACCTCGGCGGCCGTGAGGGGGCGCGCGCCGGCGATGTCGTGCAGCTCCTTCACCAGCTCGCCTAACGATTCCTTGGTCTTGTCGGTCTGGACCGGCGCGTAGATGAACCACGGACGCTGGCCGCGCGCGTCCTGCGCGAACGCGAACGATCCGTACGACCAGTGCTTGTCCTCGCGCAGGTTCATGTTGATGCGCGAGCTGAACGAGCCGCCGAAGGCATCGTTGAGCGTCTCGAACGCGAGCTCGTCCGGATTGGCCGTCGGCGCGATCAGCGATCCGCCGATGATGATCGACTGCTCGGCGCCTGGGCGGTCCAGAATGTACACCTTTGTTTTCGTTGGGCCCGACACCGTCGCGATGTTTTCGGCGGGAACGTCGCCGGGTTTCCATTCCTTGAACGCGCGCTCGAGTTTCGGCGTGAGCTCGGCCATCGTGATGTCGCCCACCACCACCAGCGTGGCGTGGTTAGGCTTGAACCACGTGCGGGCGAACGCGGCGAGGTCGTCGCGCGTCATCGCGCGTACGGATTCCTCGGTGCCGCTGCCCGTGAGCGGTTGCGAATAGGCGTGCCCCGGTCCGTACAGCAGCGCCGGCACGACGCGCAGCGCGAGACCGGTGGGCTCGACCTTCTCCTGCTGGATGGTGGCGAGCGTCGCTTGCTTCTCGCGCGCGAGATCGCTGGCCGGGAACGCCGGGTGAAGAATGACATCCGAGTACAACGAAAGCGCCGGGTCGAGCTTGTCGCGCAGCACCGACAGCGACACGGTGGCGACATCGAGACCAGCCTGTGCATTGAGGTCGGCGCCGAGCGCCGCGAGGGCGTCGCTGATCTGGAGGGCGGAGCGCGTGCTCGTCCCTTCGTCGAGCATGCGCATGGTCATGGACGACACGCCCGGTGCGTTAGGCTTGTCGGCGGCGTAGCCCGCGTCGAGCAGCATCGACATGCGCACCAGCGGGATGGTGGAGCGGTGCGCGAGCACCACCTTGAGTCCGTTCGACAGCGTCGTGTGCTCGGCCGGCGGGAGCGGGGCATCCGGCGGCGTGCCGACCGCGGGGAACGTCTTGCGATCCACGCCGCCGCTGGCAGCAGCGAAATCCGGGAACGGGACGACGTCGAGCACGTAGACGCCGTCGCTCAACCACCGTTGGGCGGCGCCGCGCAAGTCGGCGATGGTCGCGTGTTGCACGCGATCGAAATCGACCTTGTACTGCTCGGGGTTGCCGGTGAACGTCTGGCCGCGCGCGAGAATGTCCGAGGTGCCGCCGAAACCGCCGATGCGCTCGATGCGCCGCACGAAATCGGCCCGGTAGCCGGTCTTCGCCTCCGCGAGCTCGGCGGCCGTTGGGCCGTTGCGGATGAATGCCGCCACCTCCTCGTTCACCGCGCGCTCGACATCGCCGAGTTTTCCGTTAGGCTGAGCCGTGGCGATGATGTTGAACTGGCCGGCGATTTCGCGGGCATCGACGTACGCGAACGCATCCGTCGCACTACGGTCGCGGTACACCAGGCGCTTGTACAGCCGCGACGACTTGCCGGAGCCCAAGATGTCGGCGACGAGGCCGAGGTACGTCGCGTCGGCCGAGCCGTACTCGGGGACGTTCCACACCTGGTAGAGGCGCGCTTGCGGCACGCGGTCCTGCATGATCTGGCGGTGCACGCCGGTCATCTTGGCGACCCACGTGCTCTGCTTGGTGATCGGTGGGCCCGGCGGGATGTCGCCGAAATACTCTTCGACTTTCTGGCGTGCGGTCGCGACGGTGATGTCGCCGGCAATCGAGAGCGTGACGTTGGCCGGTCCGTAGTATGTGCGGAACCAGTTCTTGACGTCTTCGAGCGACGCGGCGTCGAGGTCGTCCATCGAGCCGATCACCGAGTGGGAATACGGATGGCCGGCCGGATACGTGTTCTCGGGAATGATGACATCGGTCCTGCCGTACGGCTCGTTCTCGCCTTGGCGCTTCTCGTTCTGCACGACGCCGCGCTGCAGGTTGAGCCGCGCGGTGTCGATCGCGCCTAACAAATGGCCCATGCGATCCGACTCGAGGAACAGCGTGCGGTCCAGCGCGGTCACCGGCACGGTCTCGAAGTAGTTGGTACGATCTTCGTTCGTCGTGCCGTTGAGATCCGTGGCGCCTAACGCCTCGGCGGCGGGGATGTAGCGATCGTTGTGATTCTCGCTGCCGGCGAACATCAGGTGCTCGAACAGATGCGCGAAGCCGGTCTTGCCGATGGCTTCGTTCTTCGAGCCGACGTGATACCACAGATTCACGGCGACGATCGGTGCCTTGTGATCTTCGTGCACCAGCACCGTGAGTCCGTTGCCGAGCACGAACTTGGTGTACGCGATGTCGGGGGCGCTCGGCGTGGCCTGCGAGGTACCGGCTGCCGGAGCGGGCAATTGTTTCGCGGGTGGTTGGTTCTGTGCCGCAGCGATGACCGGAGAAAGGGACAACACGGCGGCGACGATTGCTGAACGCATCACGTGCATGGGAACAGCCTCGAAGCGAAGGGAAACGCGAGACGGCACCAGACGCGATCATGCGTGCGGCCGGCGCGTTTCTCAAGACCGCGCGTGCCCAACGGACGACTTCTAACGGTTTGCGGACAGAACCGGCGGACCGATCTCAGGCGTTCCGGCGCGGCGTCACTCGCCCAGGCTGTGCGCCGGATGGACGCGCGCCGCGCGCCAGCA
>DATEKK010000165.1:0-6877 GCA_035277485.1 Gemmatimonadaceae bacterium | reverse complement strand
CGCCATCTAACGAGCACGGGCAGGGATCGGCCAGACGGCCAACGGTGGGCACGTGCGCGCGCCAAGCTGTTGCATCAGCCTGGCAAACCGAGGGCTCGCCTTCAGCGGATCGAACAGCGGATCGCACGGGAGGCTCACGTTCGAAAAGAGCGGCTCCCGATTCGCCACGCCCCGCTGCAGCGCCGTCATCGCGGCATCGTAGTCGCCGAACGAGAGGCCGACCATCACCGCACGATAGTCCGGCGAATTGCCGCCGGGCTCCCGCTGCAGGATCGCCCGTTGTCGTTCGGCTTCGTCGCGGCGGCCCGCCACCGCGTAGCCGAACATCAGGTTGGCCCGTCCTCCAAAACCCATGGAATCCAGTGAGAACGCCTTCTGAAACGCGGCGAGCGCGCTGTCGGGCATTCCGCTGAACGTATAGCCAAAGGCGAGTCCTCGACGGCCGAGCACGCCCGTCGGCTCCAGGTCCACCGCTACCCGGGAGTATGCGAGTCCCTCGTCGAGGTGATGCGCGAGGGCGAGCACGTATCCCAGGATCCCCACCGCGCTCGCGTACAGCGGATCCCTGTCACGCGCGCGTTGCGCCTGCACCACCGCCTCGGGAATCCGTCCCACCTGCGCGAGCGCTAGTGCGTAATTGGCCAGGAGGTCGGCATTGGTCGAGTCGAACGCCAGCGCCTTCTCCAGCGGCGCGATGGCCTCGACGAGTCGCATATCGCTCGTCAGGATGAACGACTCGGCGATGTAGGCCTCGACCACGGTGGAATCGATCGAGAGGGCGTGCTCCGCGTGTTCTCTGGTCAGTCGGAGTGCGGAGTCCAGCGACACGAGCCCGATGACTGGTGCGTTGGCCTGCGTCATCGCCAGGAATCCTTCGGCCCGCGCGAACCGCGGATCGCGAGCGAGCGCGGCGCGGAAGAGCGCTTCGGCCTGTGGAATATCGAATCGGTCGTAGGCGAATCGCCCTCGCAGGAACAGATCGTACGCCATGGCGTCGGAGGTGGAACGTCGGAGACTCGCAGCGACCTGCGCGGACGCCGGGCGGGTGCCGAGGCGAAAGTGTCCGACGATGGCACGAACGATCGTATCCTGGAGCGCGGCGACGTCGTCAGGCTTCGCGTCGAACGTCCCACTCCACAGGGCGCTCTCGTCGGAGGCGCGCACGAGCTCGGCCGTGACGTGCAGCACCGAGCGCGAAGGCGTTACCGTCCCGAGGAGGACTGCGCCG
The DNA here is from genome assembly GCA_035277485.1 of Gemmatimonadaceae bacterium. GTDB lineage: Bacteria > Gemmatimonadota > Gemmatimonadetes > Gemmatimonadales > Gemmatimonadaceae > JADGGM01. The sequence continues at coordinate 5,649 of DATEKK010000165.1, read as the reverse complement.
ACGCCGAGCTTCGCGCCGATCTGCCGCACGGCGTTGCCCGTGAGTTGGCGAGAGGAGCTGCGCGCCTTCACCCGCAGGCCGGGCGTTGCATTCAGCGCGTCGCGAACGTGATCGGTGATACCATCCTCGAGGTAGTCGTATGCCGTGTCGCGAGTCGTGTTGTCGAACGGGAGCACCGCGATGGAACGCAGCTCGTCCTCGGCGGCGTGGGCGCGCGCACGCCACACACCGGCAGCGGCTATTGCCACGAGCAGGATCGATGCGGCGACAGCGGCGAGCGTCCTTGCTCCGATCCTGACGGTGGGCGGCGCGGCAGGCACCGATGAGACGTGAACTGGCGTCAAGCCGCCGCTCGACGTGGCACTCTCGAGCACGCGGACGATCTCCGCGGCGCTTTGTGGTCGATCGCCCGGTCGCTTCTCCACGCATCGCATCACGAGCTCGGCGAGTCGTGGCGGCGTCGCCGGCCGGAGTGCAGCAATCGATGTCGGCGTCTCGACCGCGTGCGCCGCCAGCATTGCCTGCGCGGTGCGACCGGCGAACGGCGCGTGGCCGGCGAGCATCTCGTACGCCATCATGCCGAACGCGTAGATGTCGGCACGCTGGTCGGTCGCCGGATCGCCGGCCGCCTGTTCCGGCGCCATGTACGCCGGCGTGCCGATCGCGATACCAACGGACGTCACCGTACCGACGGTGGTCGCGTCGCTGATCGCCTTCGCGACGCCGAAGTCCGTGATGACCGCGGACGTTCCGGCGAGCAATACGTTGTCCGGCTTGATGTCGCGATGCGTGACGCCCTTCGCGTGGGCATACTCGAGCGCCCGTGCGACATCGCGGAGCACCGAGATCGTCTCGGGGATGGGGAGCTCGCCGCGCGCCAGTCGCGCCCGGAGAGAATCGCCTTCCACGAACGGCATTGTGTAGTACAGGAGCCCGTCGATCTCGCCCGTGGAGAGCAGTGGGACGATGTGCGGGTGCTGGAGTCGGGCGGCGAGCGCGATCTCGCGCCGAAATCGTTCGACGGAAACGCCGCCCGACAGCTCGGCCGGCAGCACCTTGACCACGACACGCCGGCCGAGCGACATGTCCTCGGCGACGAATACACGCGACATGCCGCCGGCGAGCTCGCGCTCGATGGTGTACGCGCTGAGGGACGCCTGCAGCTGATCGCGGAGATCCATTGGACTCGTATGGTCGGACGAGCCTGGATAATTTACGCAGGGCCCGTCGCGCCGGACAGTGCGGCGCGCCGACTCGAGGAAACCGGCGACGGCGTCTGGGCGATTGAATTCAACATGGTCTTGCTTGCCACGCTCGACGAACGCGACTACATCATGCGCGGGTGACACCCGACTGTGCCACCCATGTACCTCGGCACTTCTGTTATCCATCATCCCGACTGCTCAGACACACGATTTGTGTGCTTTACAAATTCAGTTCCGCGGTAACCTGACGGTACAGCCGACCAGCGACGTAATAGAACGCCCAGGATCTGGGAGGTATCGTGCGGGCTGCGTCACTTGCCCGTCCGAGCTGAGCCTCGAGTGGCCCATCATTCGCAGAGGTGGAGCTGAGATTCGGCGGGGCGGCGAGTCGGCGAGGATGTGCCCAGGCAGTACCGCTGGAAGTCCTCGGTGCCGAACACGGGACCCGAGAAATACTTCGCCACACCCGTCACATAGATAGCGGGATCGGTCGGATACCAATGGTACAGCAGGACGGCCTTCACGCCGGCGTTGGCCGCCATCTGCCCCACGTCCTTGATGTCGAGGTGCTCCTTGGTCATGTGCGCCTCGAACTCGTTGCGGCGCGCGGGCGACCAGTGATTCTTTTGCGCCATGCTATCGACAAACTCACCGATGGCCACGGAGTTCTCCACCTCTGACACGAGCACGTCGGCGCCCGCGGCGAGTCGGGCGACCGCATCGCTCGGTCCGGTGTCGCCCGTGAAGACGATCGTGCCATGTGGCGTTTCGAACCTGTAGGCGTACGATTTCATAGTCGCGCGCGAGCTCGGCGGCATCAGGGCGTAGTGCGTATTCTCAACCGCAACGACCCTGATCTTGTCGTCCTGGTAAACGACACCCTCGCCGATCTCGTGAACCGCGAACGGGTTCGTTGCCGGCACGCCGCCTTGGGGTCCACCGCCCTCGGCGGCGAAGACAGCGTACGGGATGCTGATGTACTGGTACGCCGCGTCGACCAGCGCCTTCGTCTGCGGCGGGCCGTAGATGTTGATGGTGTGAGCCGCGTCGGCTGCGTCCTTCTTCTGAAAGTCGTTCGCGAGGACATCCGCCAGTCCGAGCGTGTGATCGGCGTGCAGGTGCGTGAAGAAGATGGTGCCGATCGTCTCCGAGGCGATGCCAGCCTTCACGAGTCGTCGCGCGGTGCCGATACCGCAGTCGATCAGATAGCGGCGGCCATCGACAACGAGCAGCGTTGCCGGCTCGGACCGGTCCGCACGCAGCGGCGGCCCGGCGGCGGTACCGAGGAAGAGGATTTGTGTCCTCGGCGTCTGGTCCGGCGCGAGCCGTTGTCCCAGCACGGCACCCGGAGCAAGAACGAACGAGAGAGTGGCGATTACGCCGACGAATCGCGTCGCCGTGGTCATGAATGCCTCCGCGAACTCCGCTGTGGGTTTGCGAAATGGACGGCATAGTCCAGGAGTGTTGCGCATGGCCTCAGACTGAGGTGTCACCTGTCTCTCCGGCCGTTCACTGCGACCAAAGCTCGTCATCGTTCGCCCATGCATCGAGAATCTGTGCTCGGCCGGCAAGGATGGGCGCGAGCTTCGGCCATGCCGACGGTTCACCGATCGCAAACCCTGACGGTCGCTCTCCCCTCGCCAGCGAGGTGGCTGCGCTCGAGATAGTCCAGGACGACCCGGCGCCGCTTGCCTTCCCCGCACCTTCACGGATGAACGCGGATGATCGTCTTCCCTGACCGCCGGTCGGTCGAGTTGAAGGCGGCGACAGCATTGTCGAGGGCGGAGACGGTGCCGATGTTCGTGCGCAGCCGTCCGTCCCGCACTCGCTGAACGATCTCGCTCAGTTGGGCGCGATCGGATTCGACGACGAAGTCGACCGCCAAGCCGTCGGCGGGCCGCGCCTCGACCGGTCCGACGATGGACACGAGCGTTCCCCCGGCTCGAACCAGGCGCGCGGACCGCTTCCCGATGTCGCCGCCGATGACATCGAACACGAGATCGACTCCGCCGACGTCTTCGAGGACCTCGCTGTCGAGGTCGACGAATTCGTTGGCGCCGAAGTCGAGTGCCTTCTGACGATCGGCGGCGCGGCCGGTGCCGATGACGTAGGCGCCCGCCAATCGTGCGAGTTGCGTCACGATCGACCCGACTGCGCCGGCCGCGCCGTGCGCGATGACGCTCTGCCCCGAGCGAAGGCGGCCGTGCTCGAACAGCCCCTGCCACGCAGTCAGGCCCGAGATCGGCAGGCTCGCGCCCACCGTGAAGTCGACGTCGCCCGGCAGCGGCGCGAGGTTGCGAGCTTCGACGGCCGCGTACTCGGCCAGGGTGCCGTCGCGATACCAGTCCGTGAGGCCGAACACCCGCTGTCCGACCGAGAGCCCCGTGGTGCCATCACCGAGGCTGGTGACCACTCCGGCCAGCTCGTGCCCGGGGATCGAAGGCGTTCGGTCACGATCGCGGCGATCGGTCCAGGTCGAAGGCCAATCCAGCTCAGTGTTAACGTATCCCGAGGCGCGAACCTGAACGACGACGTCGTTGATCGATGGCTGCGGCTCGGGCCGGTCCACCAGCTTCATCCCAGCCGTTCCCGCAGCCTGGTCCGTCACCACTATCGCCTGCATCTGTAGCCTCCTGGCGTGGCATAGCCGGCATGCTATAGCTCCATCAAGTCCTTCCCGACGATGACGCGGCCACCGAAATGCTTGCGCGCTGCGTCGCTCCACATCGCCTCGGTCACCGCCGGGTCCTCAGCCGGGACGAGATGCGAGAGCACCAACGTGCCCACTTGCGCCTCCGCCGCCACGCGGCCGGCCTCCTCCGCCGTCGTGTGGTGCGAGAGGATGCTGCGCCGCAGATCCGACGCGTTGGGCACGCTTGCGACGAGCCGGTCGACCGCGGCGGCGTCGAAAAGCGCCTCGTGCACCAGTACGTCCGCGCGCCGCGCGAGCGCCACGAGGCTGTCGCTCGGCGTCGTGTCACCGGAGACGACGATCGAGCGATCCGCGGCGTCGAACCGGTACGCGAAGGCGGGCACGATCGGCGGATGGTGCACGAGGGCCGCGGTCACGCGGACGTTCTCGTCGTGCATTACCGGCCCGCCGCCGTACACCTCGTGGGCGTGCACCAGCGGCCGGAGCGGGATGCGCCGCTCGTCGACCGTCCGGGCGTGGATGTCCGTCGCATTCATCTCGAAGAACAGGTCAGTCATGCGCGCCAGCGGCGGAGGTCCCCAGCTGTCGAGGCGGGTGCGCAACCCGGCGGCCCACGCGAGCAGGATCAGGTTGCCGTAGTCGGCGTTATGGTCGGAGTGGTGGTGTGTGATGAAGATGTGTCGTACGGCGCGGAGCGGCAGGTTCGCGAGCACGAGCTGTCGCGCCACGCCATTGCCGCAGTCCACGACGTACACCGTGTCGTCGACCACGATCGCCTGAGCGGGCGCCGACCGAGTCGTGCGCGGCCGCGGGCCGCCCGCGGTGCCGAGCAGGACGAGCCGCGTGCGCCGGCGCTCCTGCCGCGCAAGCCGTGGTGCGGCAAGGAGCACCGCCGCGCTGCCCAGAAACTGGCGACGATTCATCCGTCCTCTCCAGAGCCAGGAGTCGCCCGTCGAACGCCAGAGCTCACCTGCAGGCGGACCAGATACGAGCCGAGCGCAGCGAAGCGTTCCGAAGACCGCTTCTCACGTGCAGCGCTACGTCAGGCCGCAGGCGGGGTAGTCTCAAAATAGCGAATGAGTTCTGGTCGGAGCAGGAGCGGCGGTCGATCCCGCCGCTCGGAATCTCAGGCAGACGCTTCCGGTTTATCCACCGGCTGTCGTTTCGTGATGAGACCAGTCAACCCGCGCCGCAACGCAGCCAGCGTCAGTCTTCGAGGCGAGACGGATCTGCTCGAGCTCCAGCAGTCGAGGCAGAAACTCACGGGCGAGCGCGCCTCGGCGATCCATGATCCAACCCAACCCGTCGCAATCGGGGCAGATCATCTTGTCAGCGAACCATCCGGCACCAGAACATCGCAGGCAGTCGATGCATCGGCTGATCGAGCCGGCAGCAACTCGCCCGCAGCAAGCGCTGGTCAGGCCGCGACTGTGCTGGCGCTTTGCCTTCTCCTCAGCATGAGTGCCAGCATCAGCATGAAGAGGGGTGCCGTGATCACCCAGGGAAAGCCGAGGAACAACAGCCTGGTCGAAAACGTCGGAGAGAAGTAGACGACAGCAATGAGCGGGGTAACGAGCGCATTGGCGATCAGCGATCGTCTGACCCAGCGATCGAAACCGACGCCGTCGACCGCGGGAACGGCCAGCAGACATGCCAGGCCCATCGCGACATAACCCACGGCGTCAAAGTCCCAGAACAAGGAGTGTGGGCTCTGTTCGAGGATGCGAATGGCCTCAGATCCGCCCCTGAGCTTTGCGGGAATGACTGTTGCGAGCTGGATCACATAATTCG
>DATEKK010000164.1:0-47344 GCA_035277485.1 Gemmatimonadaceae bacterium | reverse complement strand
GTCGAATGATGAGTACGTCCACATTGGTGATCGCACTGATAGAGGGGAGGGGGAAGCGCTCGCTGGCGCTCGCTGGGGGAAGCGCTGCGCTGGGGGAAGCGGCGGCGACGCCGCCTGAGGGAGCGGAACAACATCAATGGTCTGCGCGGCGTGAGTGCCATGCACCAGCCCGCGCGAGTGGGCACTCCCTTTCCAGAGATCACTGATGTCCTTCCATTCCCTCAGGCGACGTCGCCGCCGCTTCCCCCAGCGCAGCGCTTCCCCCAGCAAGCGAAGCGAGCGCTTCCCCCTTCCCTTGTGTCGCCATCCAGGATCGCTTCTTGTCCACCGCGAGGGACGCCTCTACCCGGGCGCGAATACTAATTCCTTGATGTACTTGGCGTTGCCGTACCGCAGCGCCCGGCGCGCCGCGTGCATTGCGACACCGCATACGCCGATGGAGCTCGCAATGCGCCGCACGTCTCTGGTGGTTGGTGCCGTGGTCGCACTCGCCGCTTGCTCGACCTCGGATCGGGTGACGGGGAACAACTTCAACCTCACGCCACCCAGCAATCTCACATATCAATTGATCCCGAGCGGCAATGCCGACGCGCCCGAAGGGATCGATCTGCGTTGGGACCCGGTGAACGATCCCAACATCTCCGACTACGCCGTCTTCTCGCGCGCGTCCACGAGCGATCAGTGGAGTCTGCGAGCGCAGACGACGTCGCCGTCGTTCGAGGACCTGGGCCAGCCTGACCTCCAGTACTACGTGGCATCGGAAGCCGCGGACGGCTCGATGAGCGCGCCGTCCAACGTGATCACGGTGGACAACACCAACAAATTGCCGCCGCCCCAAGACCTGTCCGCGATCGCGCTCGACATGGCGGTGGAGCTCTCGTGGGCGCCTAACGCACGGTTGGCCGACCCCGCGGCGTTCAGCTACTATCGCGTGTACTCGACGGTGTACCACGCGAGTCAGAATCTCTGCGACACGCAGTGGGTGCTCGAGGGAACGACCGTGTCCGAAGACTTCATCGCGAGCGGTCTGCCCAACGGCCAACCGCGGTGCTTCGACGTGAGCGCCATCAGCATCGACGGACACGAGAGCGATTGGCCGACTCCGATCGCCATCGCGCCGAGTGCGACGGCCGGTGACGTGGTCGTCTTTTCGTCGCAGGACTCGCTTGCCAAGAGCGGCTTCACACTCGGCGCGTCGATGAACACGCGTGACATGACGGCGAGCGGCGCGCGTACCGACATCGATTTCCGCGTCGATCGTCACGCCGATGGCAGCATGTGGATCGTGCCGGTGAAGCCGGGGACGAGTGTCGCATTGTACAGCACGCAGCCGATTTCGAATCTCTCCGCGATGGGCGTCGCGCCCACCAGCGGCTTTACGAGCGGCGCCGTCCAGGCGAAGGCCAAGCTCGGCTACGTGATCCAGACTGCGCGAAGCGATGGCATGCATTACGCCAGAGTGCGCGTCGCCGCGGTGGGTCATGACTACATTATCTTCGAATGGTCGTATCAGCAGAGCCCTGGAGATCCGGTCTTCAATCGCGTGGCGGTGGGAGGCGGCGCGATCGCACGTTAGACGGACAGATGGTCGAGAGCGCCGTCATCGCCGCTGGCGCGGCGATGGCGGCGCTGCGTACATTTTCCCCACATGACACAACCGATCCTGCTCGACGGCGACTCCCTCACCGTCGATGACGTGTACCGCGTGGCCGTCGAGCATGCGGCGGTGGCCTTGTCGGATCGCGGCCGCGCGCGCGTGGCCCGCGCACGAGCGGCCGTCGTCGAAGTCCTCGAGCGCGGCGACGTGGTGTACGGCGTCACCACCGGCTTCGGCAAACTGTCCGAGGTCGCGATTCCGGCCGACCGGTTGCGCGAGCTCCAGGTGAACCTCGTGCGAAGCCACGCGTCGGGAGTGGGACCGCTGCTACCCGAGCGCGAAGTGCGCGCGATGATGCTGCTCCGCGCCAACGTCATCGCGAAAGGTTATTCAGGCGGACGCCCCGAGCTCATCGATTTGCTGGCGGGCATGCTCAACGCCGGCGTGACGCCGGAAGTGCCGGAGCAGGGCAGTGTGGGCGCGAGCGGCGATCTCGCTCCGTTAGCACACCTCGCGGGCGCCATGATCGGCGAGGGCATGGTGCAGCGCGACGGCGCGCGCGGCGTCGCCGCCCACGTGTTGCGCGCGGCGGGTCTCAGGCCGGTGGTGCTCGAGCCCAAGGAAGGCATCACGCTCATCAACGGCACGCAGGCGCACACCGCGATCGCATCGCTCGCGCTCGTGGATGCCCTCCGCATCTGGCGTGCCGCGCACGTGGCCGGCGCGATGTCGCTCGAGGGGTTGATGGGTACGCCGGTCGCGTTCGACGAGCGCATCCAAACGGCGCGCGGTCAAGTTGGGCAGGCCGAGTCGGCCGCGCTGCTGCGCGCACTGCTCGCCGACAGCGAGATCCGCGAGTCGCATCGCACGGGCGACCCGCGTGTGCAGGACGCGTATGCCCTCCGGTGTATGCCGCAGGTGCACGGCCCCGCGCGCGATGCCCTCGCCTTCGCCGAATCGGTGATCGCGCGCGAGCTCAATGCGGCCACGGACAACCCGCTCGTGATGGATGGCTCGGAGATGCTGAGCGGCGGCAACTTTCACGGCCAGGCGGTAGCGTTAGCACTCGACGTCATGGCCATCGCGCTCGCCAACCTGGCGACCATCGCTGAGCGCCGCATCGACCGCGTGCTGCATCCGGATCTGAATCACGGGTTGCCGGCGTTTCTCGCGCGCGATGCGGGCGTGAACAGCGGCTTCATGATGGCGCAGGTCACGGCCGCGGCGTTGGCCAGCGAGTGCAAGGTGCTCGCGCATCCGGCGAGCGTGGACACGATTCCGACGGGCGGCGGGAAGGAAGATGTGGTCCCGATGGCGATGGGCGCGGCGTGGAAACTGAGGCGTTCGGTGGAGAATGTGCGCAACGTTCTCGCGATCGAGCTCATGTGTGCTGCGCAGGCCGTAGAGCTCAGGGCGCCGCTCGCGCCCGCGCGTCGCGTGGGCGACGCGGTGGCCATCGTGCGGAGCGTGGTGCCGCCCCTCGACCGCGATCGCGCGCTGAGCGCGGACATTGCCGCGCTCAGCGGCGCGATCGCGTCGGGGGCCTTCGATGCCGTCGCCGTGGCTTCGCCCACGGCGACGGCCTCCCGTTAGGCATCGCGACACGGTTGTTCGCCGGTCATGCTGTCGTCCCGCTTCGCGCCGTGGCACGTGCCCTTGTTCGCGGCCAAGTACGCGTGGCTCACGATGCGCCGCCGGCCGATCCTCGTCCACTTCGAGGTCACGATGCGGTGCAATGCCCGCTGCGACTTCTGCGACTACTGGAAAACCGACCCGTCAGCCCGCGCGCAGGAAGTGCGCAGCTTCGCCGACGCGGCGCGATTCTTCTCGCCGATCATGATTACGTTCACGGGCGGCGAGCCGCTGCTCCGGCGCGACCTCGAGGATCTGGTCGCGGGCGTCGCGCGCGCGGTGCACCTCCGCTACATCGCGCTCATCACGCACGGCGGGATGCTCACGCTCGAGCGCGCGCGTTCGCTCTGGGACGCGGGCCTCAATCAGTTCAACATCTCGCTCGATTTTCTCGACGAACGGCACGACCGCGCGCGCGGCGTCCCCGGGCTGTCCAGAAAAATTCTCGACCTCGTGCCGCAGCTGCGAGCCGCCGGCATCGACAGCATCCGGTTCAACACGGTCATCAAGCGCGACAACCTCTCGGAGATCGTCCCGATCGTTCGACGCGCAGAGGCGCTGGGCGTGGGCGTGTCGTTCAGCACGTACACGGATCTCAAGAACGGCAACGGCGCGCATCGGCTCGAGTCCGGCCAGTGGCCGGAGCTCGACCAGGTGATCGCCGAGCTCTTGTCGATCAAACGGCGCCGGCGCGGGATCATCGTGAACTCCGATCACTACCTGCGAGAGATTCCGCGGTACGTACGGGGCGAGATGCACGACCCGTGTTTCTCGGGGCAGCGCACGATCCACATTAACCCGATGGGCTATGTGCGCCGATGCCCGGACTTTCCGAGCGATTTTCACTGGACCGAATTCCGCGCGTACCGGCCGATCGATTGCAATGCGTGCTTTTACGCATGCCGGGGCGAGTCGCAGGCGCCGCTGACCATCAGCCGGGTCCGCGACATCATGGCCTGAGGGTCGACCGGTTCTCTCGTGGGCTCGCACGTTACGCTGCGAGTAGCGCAGCAGTCCGTCGTAGGTGGACTAAGCCAAACCTTGTCGCCAGCGCAACTTACCGGTAACTTACGTGGCCTTCGCCACGCCGGGGCGCGGCGCGAAGCCGCCTCGCACACGGAGCCCACCACGCGCTGATGTCGAACGTCGCGAAGCTCAAGAAACGAGCGCTCGAGTACGAGCAAAAGAAACAGTTCGACAAGGCGCTCGAGACGTACGCGCAGATTCTCGATGGGTTGGGTGATCACGTCGATGAGGCCGACGTGGCACTCTACAACCGCGTCGGCGATTTGCTCGTGCGCCGTGGCGACGTCCCGTCAGCCGTAGACCACTACGAGAAAGCCGTCGACCTCTACACCGACGGCGGTTTCTTCAACAACGCGATCGCGCTCTGCAACAAAATCCTGCGCAACGCGCCGGGCCGGACGTCCATCTACTACAAGTTAGGCAAGATCAGCGCGAAGAAAGGCTTCGTGAACGACGCGAAGCAGAACTTTCTCGAATACGCCGATCGCATGCAGCGCGCGGGCGAGCTCGAGGAAGCGTTTCGCGCGCTCAAGGAGTTCGCGGATCTCTGTCCCGACCAGGACGACATTCGCCTCATGCTCGCCGATCAGCTGGTGCGCAAGGATCGCAAGGGCGAGGCGATCGAGCAGTTGCAGGTGTTGTACGAGAAGTTTCAATCCGAGGGCCGCACGCGTGAGGCTCGTGCGACGGTCGATCGGATGAAGGCGTTAGACCCGGAGCTCGAGCCGAAAACGGGACCCGGCCGCCCAACGACAAAGCCGAACGATCTCGTTTTTCTGGATCTCAACTTCGACACGCCGCGTTCTGGCCCGCCGGGTGCGCGCGCAAAGACAGCCCCGCCGCCCGCGCCTGCAGCGCCGGCGAAGCCCGCCCAACCGGCCGCGCCAGCGCCTCCGCCCGCGGCGCCCGAGCCCGAGCCGGAAGAAGTCACCCTCGATGTCGATCTCCCGTTCATCAATTCGCAGGCGGAGATCGAACCGTCGGCCGACATTCAGCCAGTAGAAGGACTCGAGCGTGCCGAGAGCTTCACCGAGCCGGCTGCCGAGGATGCGTCGCAGGTCAATGACCTCGTGAGCCACCACGACTCGGATATCATCGTCGGATTCGAGCAGACGACGTTCGAGATCCAACCGGACGCCGACCCTGACGTGGCGCCACTGGCGGGTCTCGAGCCCAGCACATCGGCCGACGACGGGATCCTGTCCGGCGACCCGTTAGGCGGGTTGGGCGAGATGCAGCTCGAGGACACCGACGAGACCGTCGTGCGCGATCCGTCCGGCGAGTCGGACTCGATCGACCTGCCCTTGCTCGAGATTCCAGTGGAGGACGCGGACCTGCCCGAGTCAGTGGGCGGCGACCTGACGTTCATCTATCCCGGCGACACGACGCCGGAGGTGCCCGAAACGGTCAGCGAGCCGGCCCCGCGCACGGTAGACCTCACTGGCTTCGGCGACAATCCGCCGATCCTGTCCGATCCGTTTCCGGACGCCGACGACCTGGATCGCTCGATCGACGCGGCGCTCGATCATGCGCGCATGGACTCGGCCTCGGATCCGCTCGAGGGCTTGCCGGCTCTCGAGCCGGAGCCGGCCGAAGACCTCGCCGAGCTGCCGCCGCTGCCGCCAATGGACGAGGCAGTGCCCGCGGTGCGCCACCCCGCAGCCGACGCGGCGGTGCAGCGCCTCCGCGCGGCGGTGCAGCATTCGCCTAACGATTTCGACGTCCGCCGCCAGCTCGCCGAAGCGCTCCTCGAGGAGGGCGAACGCGACCTCGGCCTGGCAGAGCTCGAGCACGCGATGCTGGGGTTCGAGACGGCGGGCAATCTGCGCAGCGCCAGCGCGATCGCAGAAGAAATGATTCGCGTGGAGCCGGGCAGCGTGCGCTTCCACCAGAAGCGCGTCGAGTACGCCGTACGCGCCAACGACAAGGCGCGGCTCGTCGACGCGTACCTCTCGTTGGCCGAGTGTCTGTTCGGCAGCGGGCAGCTCGACAAATCGCGCGCCGTGTACAGCCGCGTGGTGGAGCTCAACCCGGCCGACGAGCGAGCCCGCGCCGCGCTCGCTGCGTTAGGCGGCGACGCCTTCAACCCGACGCCCAGCTCCACGACGCCCATCTCCCGCCCGAGGGTGCGTCCGGCGCCCGTCGCCCATCCCGAGGAGCGCGAGATCGCTGCCAGCGCGACGCCGGCCGGCGGCTCCGATAGCAGTTTCGTCAACCTCGCCGACTGGCTGCGCGAGGACGACACGGCCAAGAGCACGCGCATGGTGGTCGACGTGGGCGAGCCCGCGGTCGATCAGCAGCAGGTCGACTTCGCCGAGATGCTGAGCATGTTCAAGCAAGGCGTGGCGGCCAACGTGGATGAAACGGATCACGAGAGCCACTACGATCTCGGCGTCGCGTACAAGGAAATGGGCTTGTTGGACGAAGCCATTTCCGAGTTCCAGAAGGCGCTGCGTGGAACGGAACATCGCGGTCGCACGTACGAGGCATTGGGACAGTGCTTCGTCGAGAAGCGCCAATACCAGATCGCGCTGACGATTCTGTCTCGCGCGCTGACCGACCAACACGCGACGGACGATCAACTCGTGGGTGTGCTGTACTTGCTGGGCTACGCATCGGAAGCACTCGGCCGATACCCCGACGCACTCAAGTTCTACGAGCGCGTGTTCGCGGTGGACATCCAGTTTCGCGACATCGGCGACCGGTTGGCCGCCGTGGAGCGGAGGGCGCGGTGACCGCCATCGCGCAATCCCGCTCGCGCCGCAGCCCGACGTTAGGCGACGTGCAGCGCCCCGTCCGCGAGCCGCTGGCCGCCGTGGGCGAGGAGCTCAAGCGCATCGTCACCGCCGACCTGCCGCTCATCGGCGAGGTGAACGGGCACCTGTTGCTCATGAAGGGCAAGATGTTCCGTCCTACTTTAGCGCTGCTCGCGAGCAGCGCGGGGAGCGATGCCGGCACGCGCGCCGTGACGCTCGCGGCGGTGGTCGAGCTCGTGCATCTCGCGACGCTCGTGCACGACGACTCGGTCGACCACTCGACGCTGCGCCGCGGGATGCCCACGATCAACTCTCTGTTCACCCACCAGATCTCGGTGATCATGGGAGATTTTCTGTACTCGCGCGCCGTGGTCGAGCTGGCCCGGTTAGGCGACTGGGACGTGCTGCGCGTGCTCGCGCGCGCCACGAACGAGATGACCATCGGCGAGATGCGCCAGCTCACCGCGCTCGATGCGCTCGCGTTCAGCGAGAGCGACTACGAGGCGCTCATCCGCTGCAAGACCGCGTCGCTGCTCTCCGCCACGTGCGAGATCGGCGCGATCGCGGGCGGCGGGGCGCACCGCAAGCGGTTCGCGCACTATGGCGAGCAGTTAGGCATGGCGTTCCAGGTGGCCGATGATCTGCTCGATTACACGGCGACCAGCGCGGACACGGGCAAGCCGACGGGCCTGGATCTGCGCGAGCACAAAGTGACGCTGCCGCTCATCGCGGCGCTACGCAGCATGCCGGCGTCATCGCGACGTCACGTCGAGGCGTTGTTCGCGACGCCGGAACCCACCGATGCGGACATCGAAACCGTCATCGCCATCGTAGTCGAGCACGGCGGACTCGACTACGCGCGCCGCCGCGGCGGCCAGTACGCACGGGAAGCAGAACGGGCGCTGGACGGATTGCCCGAAACGCCCGTGCTCGCTGCCCTGCACGACGCCATCGCGTACGCCATGGATCGGAGACATTGATGGCTCAAGGCTCGTCCAAGCACCGTCCCGGGTTCCACGCGCTCGTCCTCACCATTGGCTTCATTGTCGGCGGCCTCCTCACCCAGGTGGCCCGGCGGTTCTTGCCCGCCGGTGCCGTGAAGGAGTTCCTCACGTCGGGCGTGACGCCGAGCTGGGGGCCGCTGCCAATAGACCTGATCATCATTAAGTTTGCGGTAGGCCCGATCGCGCTCGATGTGTCGCTCCTGAGCCTGCTCGGCGTACTGATCGCCTACTTGATAGCCAGATCCCTCTTCTAGGGGGCGTCACCATGGGCTTTGGAAATCTCGGCTTCGGCGAGATCCTCGTCATCGTTCTCATCGTGTTGCTGCTCTTCGGTGCGAAACGCATTCCGGAGATCGCGGGGTCGATGGGCAAGGGGATCCGCGAGTTCAAGAAGAGCATGACCGACGTGCAGACGTCGATCACGCAGGAAGTGTCGCCGCGCGATGAGCGCGAGCGCCTCCGCGCTCCCGATCCCGAGCCGCGGGCCGAGGACGCGAGGCCCGAGCCGAAGCGGCTGATAGACAACTGAAAGTCGGACGAAGCACGACAAAGGCCGGACACGACCGGACGAAAACAAGCGCGCGCCTAAGTTAGGCGCGCGTTTTTTTTCTGAGTGAGCGCGGTCGCTAGCTGGCGGCCTGCCGGTTCTGCTGCTCGATCACCTTGCGGCGATCGTCGATCTTGGCGTTCTGGCGCAGGTCGGCCAGATACTCTTGCACGCGCTGCTGGCGGAGGCGCTGGAGGAGCTGCGTCCGCTGCTGGGTCTTCTGCTTCTCCCACGCTGCGCGGTCGGCATCCACGCGCCGGTCGACCTTGATCACGAACACGGCGTCGCCGGATTTCACGGGCTCGCTCACGGTTCCGGTGGGCAACCCAAATGCCGCGCCGACGGCCTCGTTTGCCTGACCAATGCCCGGCACCGGCGACACGCGCGAGAAAGTGGGGCTCTGCGTTACCGTTAGGCCAAAGGCTTTCGCGGCCTGGTCGAACGTCTGGCCCTTGGCGTACGCGTCGGACACCTGCTGTGCTTTCGGCACCAGGAGATCGAGCTTCTTCTCTCGAATGAGCTCGGTGCGAATGTCGTCCGTCATGGACGCCACGGTCGGCTTACCGCCCGGCGTGACCGAGTCGAGTTTCGCCAGATAGTACGCATCGTCGGCGTCGATCAGATCGCTCGTCTGTCCGACCTTCGCGGTGAAGGCCCACGCGCTCACACTCGGGACGTTGTGCCCGTTGTACGTGAGCGGGTCGCCTTCGGTGGCGGCGACGCGCGCGGTGGTCAACCCGAGCCGCTTGGTGATCACGTCGAACTCGGTAGGGCTGTCGAGACTCGCGGCGTGCGAGAGCGAGTCGGCCCTGCGGTCGCTCACGGCCGCGGATGAATCGCCCTGCTGAATGCGCAGCAGAATGTGGCGCACGGCGATCGTGTCGCCCTTGCGCTCGTCCACCTTGATGATGTGGTAGCCGAACTGCGTGAGGACAGGCGGCGAGAGCTCGCCCGGCTTGAGCGAGAACGCGGCCGAATCGAACGCATGGACGAACTGTCCCTTGGTGACGCGCCCCAGGTAGCCGCCCTTGACCGCCGACGCGGAGTCCGCCGATTCGCGCTTGGCGACGTCGTCGAACTTGGCTCCCCCGAGAATCTCCTTTCGGAGCTCTAAGGCATGCTGATAGACGCGGTCGGTATCCGCTTTGGTGACGGGGCGCGGGATGATCGCGATCGTCACCACGGCGTGGCCGGGACGATCCGCGAACTCGGACTTGTGTTGGTCGAAGTATTGCTGAATGTCCGCCGCGCTCACGTGCACGGCGGAATCGGGAATGCTCTGCGGGTCGAAGCGCACAAACGACACCTGTGCCGAGTCGTGCGTATCCTGCCAGGCGCGCCACAGTTGGGCATCGGTGACGTAGACCTGCGACGCGATCTGCTCGAACAGCTTCTCGCGCGGCAGCTCGCCGCGATAATACTGCTCGAGCTGCAACCGGATGCCGGATTCCTTGGCGATCGGGCTCGCGAGATACCGGCGGTACTTGTTGAGGTCGAATTGACCCTCGGTCTGGAATTGCGGGTCCTGCAGAATTTGCGGCGGCGGTTCCTCGAGGGCGGCCTGCTGGATTTCTTCATCGGACACGGTGATGTCGCGCTTCTTGTATTCCTGCTGGAGCAGGATGTTGTTCACCATGTCGTTGAAGGCGTCGTCTTCGACGCGCTGCTCGTCGTCCAGCGACAGCTGTCCCGAGGTTTGTTGTTGGGCGCGCTGAATGGCCTGCTCGCGAACCTGGAGCCAGTCGCGGTAGGCGATCTCGGTGCCGTTGACTTTGGCGATCGTGGTGCCCGGCGTGATCGGTCCGCGATCACCGAGCCCGGATTGACCGATGTAGACGAACCAGATCAGGAAGGCGGGGACAACGAGGTACCAGATCCACTTGGCGTGCGCTCGAAAGACGTGCAGCACCGGAAGTCACTCCGTGTCGAACAGGGGATGGGTCGCGGGCAAGGGGTCGCTCGACGGCCCTCCGCGAACCGCGAAATCTACCGGCTGCGGCGTCGTAAAAGCAAGACAGCGTGTCACTTCCGATTGACTTGAATCGTCCATGAGTTGTATCTTGAGCCGCCTTTAACCGCCTCCCTGGGCGCCATTCCCGAGGGTTTTGAATGGCCAGTTCCGCGCTGATCGACGATCTCCTCAAACAATTCGCCGAGAACCCGCGGCGCGTGTTCGCCCGTCTCGCGAACGAGTATCGCAAGCGAGGTGAACTGGACACCGCCATCGAGATCTGCCGTGCGCACGTGCCGCTGCAGCCGACGTACATCAGCGGCTACATCGTGCTAGGCCAGGCGTTGTACGAAACCGGCCAGCTGGATGAAGCGCAGAGCACGTTCGAGACGGCGCTCGGGCTGGATCCGGAGAACCTGATCGGTCTGCGCCAGTTAGGCGACATCGCGCGCGCCAAGGGCGATGCCGACGGGGCGCGCAGCTGGTATCGGCGGCTGCTCGAGGTCGATCCGCAGAACGATGAGGTCGAAGCGCTGCTGCGCGAGCTGGACGCGCCTAACGAGAGCGCTCCGGCGGCGGCGCCGCCGGCCGAGCCGGAAGCCATTTCGTGGAACGACATCAATCCCGAGACCGCGAAGGCCGCTGATCCTGAGCCGTCCGCGCCGCCCGCGCCGCCTGCGGCGCCGGCACCGGCGCCCGATGCGAGTGCGGAGCCCGCGAAGAAAACGCTCGACTTCGACTACGATGTCCTGTCGTCGTTCGGCGAATCGGAGGCGTTGCCCGCGTTCGAACAGCCGGAACCCGCCGAGCCGTCGCACGCCGAGCCTCCGCCCATCGATGCGGCGATTCCAGAGATACCGGAGGCGGCTGTACCGGCTGCGCCGCCGGCGGCTTCGCGTCCCGTGGTCGAGGAAGCATCGTCGCACGATGAGCCGCTGCCCGCTGCGTTCATCACCGAGACGATGGCCGAGCTGTATCTGCAGCAAGGACATCGGGAGCAGGCGCTCGACATCTATCGCCTGTTGCTCGCGCAGCGACCGGGAGATGTGTCGCTGCTCAATCGCATTGCGCGGCTCGAGCAGCCGGCACCGGCGGCGCCCGTCGAGCGCACAGTGCGCGCGTTCTTCGGCCGCTTCGCCAATCGCCGGCCGCCCGGCGTACGCACGGAGACCGATCTCACGGCTGTCCCGATGCCGCACGTGCCCGAGGCGGCGGCGGCCATCGCCCCCGCTCCGTTAGGCGCGCCGGTTGACACAGCCGCGACGCCGGAGCCCGTCTCACCGGCCGACGCGAGCGAAGCCGACGTCGAGCTGCCGACGCCCGAGGTGATGCACGAGGAGCCCGCGATCGAAACGCCGGCGCACGTGGAGTCCGCGGCGCCCGCCACTGACGAGCCGAGCATCGCCGATTTCGCGGCGGCCGAACCTGAGGTTGCGCCGGAGCCGGTTGCCGCGGCAGACCCGGAGCCGGTCGCGGCGCCTGAGGAACGCGAGCCGGTCCGCGCGCGCGATGTCGTGACGGATGGCGTGCTGTCGTTCACCGAACTGTTCTCGGGACGCGCCACGTCGCCGGCCGACGAGCAGGCCGCCACGACGCTCGCCAGCGCGTTCGCGCCGGAATCGGGCGTGCCTAACGGAGCGGGTCAGCCCACCCGCGCCGCCGACGACGCGCTCTCGCTCGACGACGTCTTCGGCGGCGGCGCGCACGAGCACGAGAGCGCGCCCGTCACGTTCGATGAGTTCTTCGCACCGCGCAATGCGGGCACGCAGTCCGATGCGGCGACGGAAACCGGCGCCGAGTCGCACGCAGCGCCGTCGCCCACCGCGCGGCGCGCCGATGACGCCGACCTCGAGCTCTTCCACCAGTGGCTCGAGGGCCTGAAGAAGTAGTGCGTATCGCCGTTCTCAACGGACCAAATCTCAATCTCCTCGGCGTCCGGGAGCCGGAGCTGTACGGACGCGACTCGCTGGCCGACATCGAACAGCACCTGCGCGGCGTCGCACGCGAGTTGCACGTGGAATTGGAGTTCGCCCAACGGAACGGAGAAGGGGAGCTCGTGGACGTCATTCAGTCGCTGCGCGGCCGCGCCGATGGCGCCCTCATCAACGCCGGCGCGTACAGCCACAGCAGCCTCGCCATTCGCGACGCCTTCGCCGCGGTGCAGGTGCCGTTCGTCGAAGTGCACCTGAGCAACATCTTCGCGCGAGAGCCGGAACGGCGACACTCGATGCTCGCCTCGAGCGCGCTCGCCATGGTGTGCGGATTCGGCGCGCGCGGCTACGAGCTCGCGCTCCGCGGCATCGTCGCCTCGCTCGAGCGTGAGTGACCGGCGGTCCGAGCGCGTAGCGGCCCTCGCTGCCGCGCTTCGAGCGGCGCATCTCGACGCCGTACTGATCACGAGCCTGCCTAACATCCGCTACCTGACCGGATTCTCCGGATCGAGCGCGATCGTCGTCGCGTCCGAGCGCGACCTGTTGTTCGTCACCGATTTCCGATACGCCACGCAGGTCCAGGAAGAAGTCGGCGACCTCGCGCGCGTGGCCATCGAGCCGCAAAGTCTGTGGACCGGCGTGTGGCGCGACATGGCCGACATGGGCGGCGTCGAAGTCGTCGGCTTCGAGTCCGCGCACATCGTGCACCGCGACTTCGAGCGCTTACTGAACGCGGGCTCGCGTTGGCAATGGCGTGCGACAACGGACATTGTCGAAACGCTGCGCGAGCAGAAAGACGAGGACGAGATCGCGAGCATCACCGCCGCCGCACGCGTGGCCGAGCGCGCGCTCGAGCGCACGCTGGCGGAAGTGCGCGCGGGTCAAACGGAGCTCGCGATCGCGGGCGCGCTGGAGCGCGCGCTGCGCGACGAAGGCAGCAGCGGCTTCCCCTTCGAGACGATCGTGGCATCCGGTGAGCGCTCGGCGCTGCCGCACGCCAGGGCTGCCGATCGCCCCGTTCGATCCGGCGACTTCCTTCTCATCGATTTCGGTGCCATAGTGGACGGCTATTGCTCCGACATCACGCGTACAGTAGTAGTTGGTCGCGCGACCCAGGAGCAACGCGACGTCCACGACATCGTGCGCAACGCGAACGAGCGCGCGTCGAGCCTCGTGCACGCCGGGATGAGCGGCAAGGATGCCGATGCATTGGCTCGGCGCTACATTGAGGAGCGCGGTTTGGGCGAGGCGTTTGGACACAGCCTCGGACATGGAATTGGAATCGAGGTGCACGAAGCACCACGACTCGCGCGCACGACGGATGCGGTGCTCCCCGAGCGCGCCGTCGTGACGATCGAGCCGGGAGTCTATCGCGCTGGGTGGGGCGGAGTTCGCGTCGAAGATGACGTCGTGCTTGGCCGTGACAGCGCAACCATTTTGACGAATTTTTCGCGCGAGCTCCTCGAGGTCGGCTGACGTCCGGAGGGCCTCATCTCTGACACACCTATGATTGACCTGCGCTACGTGAAGAAGCTCGTCGAGCTGCTCGACGGGTCTACGGTGGATTCGATCGAGATCTCGTCCGACAAGGGCATGAAGATCCGCATCTCGAAAACACCGCAGCAGAGGGCGGTGGGACTCGCGACAACCGCGGCGCCGGTTCAGGTGGCAGTACCGATGTCGACTTCGACGTTGATCCCCGCGGCAATGCCGGCCACGCGCATGACGCCCGCGGACGGCGTTGCGGTGACGACACCCGACGCGACTCCGCCCGCGCCGGCCGAGCCAGCCAAGCCGAAGCTGCTCGAGGTGAAGTCGCCGATGGTCGGGACGTTCTATCGCTCGCCCGAGCCGGGTTCGCCTCCGTACGTCAGCGAGGGATCGCGCATCGCGAAGGGCGAGATCCTGTGCATCATCGAGGCGATGAAGATCATGAACGAGATCGAGTCCGAGTACGCCGGCGTCGTGCGCGAGGTGTTGGTGAGCGACGCACATCCGGTGGAGTACGGACAGGTCCTCTTCCGGATCGACCCCAATGGCTAACCCAGCCGCCTCCACCGCACCCGAGGTGCCGAGCGCACCTGCCCAACAGGCGCCCGCGTTCAACTTCAAGGCCGTACTGCAGCGGATGATTCAGCAGAACGCGTCCGACTTGCACCTCAAAGTTGGGCGTCCGCCCGTGCTGCGCGTGAACGGCGATCTGAGCTCGCTCGATGTGCCGCCGCTGCGTCCCGAAGAATTGAAGTCGCTGGCCGAGCAGATCATGACGCCCAAGCAGGTGAAGGATTTCGCGGAGCACAAAGAGGCGGACTTCGCGATCGGCGTGCCGGGCATCGGACGATTTCGCGTGAACGTGTATCAGCAGCGCGGTACGATTGCGTACGCGCTGCGATCGGTGCCGTATCAGGTGCGCACGGTCGAGGAATTGAACCTGCCGCAGATCATCTCCGATATCTCCCTGCGTCCGCGCGGGCTCGTGCTCGTTACCGGCATCACGGGATCGGGCAAGTCGACGGCGCTCGCGGCGATGATCCAGCACATCAACGAGAAACGTCACGCGAACGTGATCACGATCGAAGATCCGATCGAGTTCCTGCACCGTGATATCAACTCGAGCATCAATCAGCGCGAAGTTGGCGCGGATACGGGAAGCTTCGCCGCTGCGCTGCGGCGCGTGCTGCGTCAGGATCCCGACGTGATCCTGATCGGCGAGATCCGCGATATCGAAACGCTCGAGGTCGCACTCAAGGCGGCGGACACGGGACACCTCGTGTTCTCGACGCTGCACACCACCGACGCGACGCAGACCATCAGCCGTGTGCTGTCGTTCTATGCGCCGCACCAGCAAAACGAAGTGCGGTTCATGCTCGCGAGCGCGCTGTCGGCGGTGGTGTCGCTGCGACTCGTGCCGCGCGCCGACAAGCCGGGGCGCGTGCCGGCGTGCGAAATCCTCATCAACACCGCGGCCGTGCGCGATCAGATCCGCGACATGACGAAGTCGCTCAACATTCCGGATCTGATCAAAGAAGGCACCGTGCAGTACGGCATGCAGAGCTTCGACCAATCGCTCATGCAGTGGTACAAGAGGGGCGCGATCTCGTACGAGAGCGCGCTGTTCTACGCGACCAATCCGAGCGAGTTCGCACTGCGTGTGCAGGGTGTCGAGGGCTCCAGCGACCAGAGCTGGGATGCGCTGCAGCGCGACGTCACGTCGTGAGCGCGCCCAACGGGCGCCCCGACTCCCGGTCCATTAACCGTCGCGCATGTTCAAGAAAGTCTTGATCGCGAACCGCGGCGAGATCGCGCTGCGGGTCATTCGCGCGTGCCGCGAGTTAGGCATTCAGACGGTCGCCGTCTACTCCGAGGCCGATCGCGAATCGCTGCACGTGCGTTTCGCCGACGACGATGTCTGCATCGGCCCCCCGCCGGCGCGCGACTCGTACCTCAAGATTCCACGGCTCATCGCGGCGGCGGAGATCACCGGCGCCGACGCGATTCATCCCGGCTACGGATTTCTCGCCGAGAACGCCGAGTTCGCGGAGACGTGCGCCGCATCCAACATCGCGTTCATCGGACCCACCGCGGAACAGATTCGCGTGATGGGCGACAAGGCGGCCGCGCGGAAAGCGATGGCCGCGGTGGGCGTCCCGATCGTGCCGGGTACACCGGGGCCGATCGAAGACGTCGACGAAGCGTTGTCGTTCGCGCGCGACATCGGATTCCCGGTGATCATCAAGGCGGCGGCGGGCGGCGGCGGCAAAGGGATGCGCGTCGCGGAAGACCCGGAAGATTTCCTGCGCGCGTTCCAGCTCGCGCGCTCGGAGGCATTGTCGGCGTTCGGCTCGGGCGACGTGTACGTCGAGAAGTACCTCTCACGTCCGCGGCACATCGAGTTCCAGATCATGGGCGACAAGCACGGGCGCGTGATTCATTTAGGCGAACGCGATTGCTCGGTGCAGCGCCGTCACCAGAAACTCATCGAAGAAGCGCCGAGCCCGGCCGTTGGGCCTGCCTTACGCGAGCGGATGGGACACGACGCGGTGCGCGGCGCGAAAGCCATCGACTATGTGGGCGCGGGCACCATCGAGATGCTGCTCGACGAAGATGGGTCGTACTACTTCATGGAGATGAACACGCGCATCCAGGTCGAGCACGGCGTGACCGAGATGCTCACCGGCGTGGATCTCGTGAAGGAGCAGCTGCGCGTGGCAGCGGGCGAGCCGCTCTCGATCGCCGAGCTGCCGCCGCTCCGCGGACACGTGATCGAGGTGCGCGTGAACGCCGAGGATCCCGCGCGCAACTTCCAGCCATCGCCGGGACGCATCGATGTGTTTCATCCGCCCGGCGGTCCCGGCGTGCGCATCGACTCGCACATCTATGCGGGATACACCGTGCCGCCGTTCTACGATTCGTTGCTCGCCAAGCTCATCTGCCAGGGACGGGATCGCGCGGAAGCGGTGAAGCGCGTGCAAGTCGCGCTCGAGAGCTTCGTGTTGGAAGGCGTGACGACGACGATTCCGTTCCTCGCGCGCGTGATGCAGAACGCGGCGTTCCAGGCCGGCCAGGTGGACACCAAATTTCTCGAGCGCGAGGCGTCGCTGTTGCGGGAGCCCTGAGATGCGAATCGATGTGTTGTTCGGACCGTCGATGCTGGTACCGGCGGCTGTCACGGGGCGAGTGGTTGCGGTCATCGATGTGCTGCGGGCGTCCACGACCATCGCGACGGCGCTTGCCAACGGCGCGCGCAAAGTGGTACCTCTGGAAAGCGCCGACGCCGTGATCACGCGCGCCAAACAGTTCGAGCGCGCCGACGTGCGGACGGCGGGAGAGCGGAAGATGCAGCCGATCCCGGGATTCGACCTCGGCAACTCGCCGCGCGAGATGACGCGCGAGGCCGTGGACGGCAAGACGGTGCTCTTCACGACGACCAACGGCACGGCGACCTTGCTCGCGGTGCAGGGAGCACGCGACGTGGCGATCGCGTCGTACGTGAACGTGGCGGCGGTGACGTCGCTCCTGCGCACGGCGGCGCGCGGCGGCACCGACATCAGCATCGTGTGCGCGGGGCGCGACCGGCAGGTGTCGCTCGAGGATGCGGCGTGCGCGGGACGCTACGTGCGGCTCGTCACCAAGCAGATCGACGGGGCTGAGTTAGGCGACGGCGCGTTCGCGTGCACGGTGCTCGACCGCCGCTACGGCGACCGGCTCGACAAACTGTTCGCGGATTCGGAGCACGGGCGCGCGCTCGCCGACGCGGGCTTTGGCGAGGACCTGATCGCGTGCGGCGCCGTGAACGCGCACCCGGTGATCCCCATGTACCAGGACCGGCAGATCACGCTGCTCGGCCCCGACCGTGAGCGTTAGGCCATGACCACGACGCCCTCGCACCGGAAGCGCGAAGCGGCGGGCGTCGCGTTGTTGGCGCTGGCGCTGTTCCTCGCGTTGTCGATCGCGTCGAGCAGGTCGGGCGCCGGCGGCGCGTGTCATCAAACGCCGTCGCTCATGGGACCGGTGGGCGCGTGCGCGCGCGCCGGACTGGTCTGGTTGGTCGGCGTGCCGGCCGCGTTCCTGGTGCCCCTGCTCCCGGCGATCCACGCGCTGCGTCTGTTCGGTCGCATGCAGTCCGACACCGATCGCAATTGGCTCCTGTTCGTGTTAGGCATCGTGTTATTGCTGCCCGTGTCGATCGCGCTCGCGATGCGACTGGGGCACGCCTGGAGCGACTACACGGGATTCTGGGGCGGGTTCTTCGCGTTCTATTTGTCGCAGGCGCTACTCTGGGGGGCGTGGATCTTCGTTGCGCTCGCGTTCAGCGCCTTGACGATTTTCACGCTGGCGTGGAACCCGGTGCGCGTGGTGTTAGGCGTGGGTCCGAAGGCCACGTTGCGCCTGCCGTGGCGCCGCACGGCGGTGTCGGCGGCTGCGCCCGACGTCAACGAGCCGACGCCAGAGGAAATGCCGGCCATCGATCCGTACGCGGCGGAGCCGGTCGAGACCGACGCTTTAGTGCTCGACGTGTCCCGAGGGCGGCGGCGCAAGAAGTCGAAGGCGGAGATCACGGCCGAGCACGACGAGGAGATCGCGGCCGCGATCGATGCGTCGGCCAACCCGGACGTCGCCGACGACGAGCTGCCGCCGGCCGAGCTCCTGGCGCCGCCGCCGCCGCACAACGCGGAGACCAACCGCCGCGAGCTGGACGCGATGGCGGTCAAGCTCAAGGAAGCGTTAGGCACGTTCAAGGTGGACGCGGAGATCACGGGACGCACGACGGGACCGGTGGTGACGCAGTACGAGGTCGAGCCGGCGCCGGGCGTGAAGGTCCGCCAGATCGCCAACCTGTCCAACGACCTCGCGCTCGCCATGCGCGCGGCGAGCATCCGCATCGTGGCGCCGATTCCGGGGCGCGGGGCGGTGGGCGTCGAAGTGCCCAACCCGACGTCGGAGATCGTCGCGTTCCGCGAGCTGCTCGAGTCGCGCGAGTTCCAGACGGCGCGCGCGGCCCTGCCGATTGCGTTAGGCAAAGACCTCGAGGGCAAGCCGGTGATCGCCGACCTGGCGAAGATGCCGCACCTGCTCATCGCCGGCGCCACGGGCTCGGGCAAATCGGTATGCGTGAACACCATCATCACGGGCCTGATCTACCGCCACACGCCGCGCACCCTGCGGTTCCTGATGGTGGACCCGAAGATGGTCGAGCTGTCGGTGTACAACATGCTCCCGCATTTGAGGCACAAGGTGATCACCGACAACCGCGATGCGGCGTCGGTGCTCAAGTGGGCCAAGGACGAGATGCAGGAACGCTACGAGCTCCTCGCGGCGAATCAGTGTCGCAACATCCAGGACTTCAATCGCCGCGTGCTGTCGGGGGCGACACTCACGCGTCCGCGCAACCCGGACGTCGCCTTCGAGGACCTCACGTACACGGGCGGCATCTTGCCGTACATCGTGCTCGTGATCGACGAGCTGGCCGACCTGATGATGACGGTGCAAGCGGAGATCGAGACGCCGCTCGCGCTCATCGCACAGAAGGCGCGTGCGATCGGTCTGCACTTGATTCTCGCCACGCAGCGGCCGAGCGTGAACGTGATCACGGGGTTGATCAAGGCGAATTTCCCGAGCCGCATCGCGTTCCGCGTGGCGTCGCAAGTGGACAGCCGCACGATCATCGATGGCGTCGGGGCCGAGACGTTGTTAGGCAACGGCGACATGCTGTTCATCCCGCCCGGCAAGTCGGAGCCGGCGCGCCTGCAGGGCGCCTTCATCGGCGGCGAAGACACCGAGCGCCTCATGCGGTGGTACGAGGAGCGGAAGACGGCCAAGCGTGCGGCGCTCGCGGCGAAGGGCCTGGCCGCCGAGGAGGTGTCGGAGCCGGACATCCTCGAGATCGTGCGCCAGAAGGAAGCGCTGGAGTCGGGATTGGCGTTGCTCGATGCGGACGATCCGGGCGACCGCGACAAGTTGTTTCGCGACGCCGCCGAGGTGGTGATCCAGCACCAGTTGGGCTCGACGTCGCTGCTGCAGCGGAGGCTCAAGGTCGGATACGGACGCGCGGCGCGTATCATTGATCAGTTGCACGAAGCCGGCATCCTGGGTCCGCCGGACGGATCCAAGCCGCGCGACGTGCTCATGGGGCTCGAGGATCTCGATCGCATCTGCGGTCCGCGCGTCTAACGGAATCGTGTCGGGGCCAACGGTGCGGGAGGCAGGCATGACGTTCAAGTGGATCGTTCCCGTCGCGGCCGCGCTCGCGATCGCGGCGCCGGCGGGCGCACAGGCGGCGCGCACCGCGGCCCAGCCGCTCGCCCAACCGGCCACCATCGCTCGGCTCAAGCCGATGAAGTGGCTGTACGTGATCTCGCTCGTGAACGGCGAGACGACCCCGCAGCGCATCGGCTTTCGCACGTTGAGCCTAACGGACACGTCCTATGCGGGCGCGCCGGCGTGGCTCGTGGTCGACGCGCGGCAGATGCAGACGGTGACGTACGCCGAGTCGCTGTACGTGAAACGAGCCGACCTCGCGCCGCTCTATCGCGTGGAGCACACGCCGACGGGACAAACGGTCTCGCGCTATGCGGCGGACAGCATCCGGACGTCGTTCGACGACGACAGCGCGGGCCACGCGGCGGTGGCGATGGCGGCCGACCGCGGCGCGCTGCCCACGCTCTACCTGGTCGAGGGGTTGCTGTCGGCCTCGCCGTTAGGCCCGAACTGGACCGCCACGGCGCGCATGACCGCCATCGGCCGCGACAGCAGCGGGGTGGTGTCGCTCGGGTTGCGCACCGTGGGCCAGGACAAGGTGAACGTGCCCGACGGGTTGTTCGACGCCTGGGTCCTGGCGCTCACGTTAGGCAAGAGCGAAGAGACGATCTGGGTGCGCAAGAGCGATGGCGTCGTGCTGCGCGAAGAGCTGCCGGTCGCCGGGATGGAGGGCGCGAGGGTCCAGATGCTCCTCGGACTCAACGGAGTCCAAACCGCGCGCCGGTAGCGTCTGCACGATTTTGCACCGTTCCGCACTGTTTTGAGCCTGGCTTCGGCGCGATCCCCTCTAGATTCGCGCCCATGTCGACACAGGCACTCGGACTCGCCGGCGAAGCGTACGCAGCCAAATGGCTCGAGCATTTGGGCTGGACGCTCCTCGACCGGCGCTTTCGCAATGGCCATCGTGATCTCGACCTCGTCGCGCGCCGCGGCGCCGTAGTCGTGTTCGTGGAGGTCAAAGCGAGACGAGGCAGAGAGTTCGGCGATCCGGTGGAAGCGGTCGACTGGCGAAAGCGACGCGAGCTCATCCGTTCGGCGCACGTCTGGGTCGACCGGTTCGGAAGGTCCACGGACAGCTATCGGTTCGATGTCATCGGCGTGCTCATCGACGGCGGTCGCGTGCAGATCCGGCACGTGCAGAACGCGTTTTCGGTCGCCTAGAGAAACTTGACGCGCTGGTCGGAGCTTCGTAGTTTCTTCGGTATGCGATTCCCCGAAGATTTCGGGTAAATTCGAGAGCCGGCCAGATCAATCAGCAGGCTCACCATCTCTCACCGGGACACACGAGAATGGCGGTTTCCACTCTGCAAGATGAGAAGAAGAAGGCGTTGAATCTGGCCATCGCGCAGATCGAGAAGAGCTGTGGAAAGGGCTCCATCATGAAGATGGGATCGGACAGCGCTCGGGTGCGTGTGGAAGCGATTCCAACGGGGGCCATCAATCTCGATGCGGCCATCGGCGTGGGTGGCATTCCGCGCGGTCGCGTCACGGAGATTTACGGTCCAGAGTCGAGCGGCAAAACCACGTTGTGTTTGCACGTGGTGGCCAACGCGCAGCGCGCCGGCGGCGTCGCCGCGTACATCGACGCCGAACATGCGTTAGACACGGACTACGCGTCGAAGTTGGGCGTGGATGTCGAGAACCTGTTGGTCTCGCAGCCCGACACGGGTGAGCAGGCGCTCGAGATCTGCGAGATTCTCGTCCGTTCGGGAGCGGTCGACGTCGTCGTGATCGACTCGGTTGCCGCACTCGTGCCCAAAGCCGAAATCGAAGGCGAAATGGGCGACTCGCACGTTGGGCTCCAGGCTCGACTCATGAGTCAAGCGCTGCGCAAACTCACCGGTGCGATTGCGCGCTCAAAGACGTCCGTCATTTTCATCAATCAGTTGCGCGAGAAGATCGGCGTGATGTTCGGCAATCCCGAAACGACCACGGGCGGTAAGGCACTCAAGTTCTACGCGTCGGTGCGCCTCGACATTCGCCGCATCGGGCCCGTCAAAGAAAAAGAGGATGTCATCGGCTCGCACGTGCGCGTGAAGGTGGTGAAGAACAAGGTCGCGCCGCCGTTCAAGCAAGCTGAATTCGACATCATGTACGCTGAAGGCATCAGTCATACGTCGCTGCTGGTCGACATCGGTGCGGAGTCCGGCATCATCGAGAAGTCGGGTGCCTGGTATAGCTACAACGCGCAGCGCATCGGCCAGGGTCGTGAGAACGCGAAATTGTTCCTCAAGGACAATCCCGCGATGCTCGCCGAGATCGAGGAGAAGGTGAAGGGCGTGCTCGGCATACGATTGGCAACCGGTGCGGAGGGCGATCTCGTCGAGGAATGACCCACGCGCATCACTCGGCTCTAGTGCCGAGGGGGCGGAACGCCGAGATGAGGGGTACCCGGAAATTACTCCAATCTCGCGATTTCCTCCCTCGGCACTTTCTTTTGGCTCTTCAGGAATTTTCGGGAAGAGGCAGCGCGTGCGACACAGCGGAGGCAGACACGCGGGCACGACTGAGCTCGTGAATCCGCCTCTGGTGCTGAGGAAAGTCGTACGACGGCGAACGCGGACAAGGCCGGACACGAAGGGACAAGACAAGAATTTGTTATTTGGTCTCGAGCGCTGACATCTCGAGCAGTTGCCAATTCAGTCCGCCCTGTCCGGCTGTGTCCCGGTGTGTCCGCTATCCGACCTCAACGACGCAAGCCAGTCGATGTTGCCGCTGCGCGCGGCGTTGAGGTCGGATGTGAACGACCCCATCTCTTGTATCCTTGTCGTCATCCTTTGAGCCTCTGTCGTTAGACTCTCACACGCGGGTGAGGTTGAAACCCGGCCCCGCTGCCTTTCCCGGAAATTCCCGAAGAACCGAAAAATGATCTTCCGAGAATTTCGGGAAATGTCGTAGATACGAACCGACGGCAAGGCGATGCGCCGGCTGCGGGTCCCTTGTCCGCGTTCACAGTCGTGAGACTCTCCTCGTCGGCGGAGACGGATTCACGAGAGCTCAGTCGTGGTCGCGTGTCCGCCTCCGCTGTCTGAAGTTTCCTTGTAGTTATCCTTCACAACAGAGCGATGAAGCCCTCCACGGGCACCCGCGGTCGGGCGCTAGCCGGGAACTCGAGGAACCAGAGCCGTCACTTCATCTTTCGCGAAATTCCCGGAAGCCCCCTTTCTTGAGAGGCGGTGCCTCGAGGTTAGCGCGTGCCGACAATAACCGCGGTCACGCCAAGCACGCGCCGTGCGCAACGACGCGCAGATGCGCGCGCCGAAACCGGCGAGAGTCTATCCAGCCGCTACAGCGTCGCGGTGGACGGCGCACCGTTGGGCGACTTGTCGCTCGACGCCATCGAACGCCTCGACATCCATGTGGGTGCGGAGGTATCGGATCGCGTCATCGCCGAGATCACGCGTGAGACGCAGGCGCTGCACACGTACGATCGTGCGGTGACCTTGCTGGCCGCGCACGCGCGCGCGTCGAAAGAGCTCGAGCGGTTGTTGGTCAGGAAGGGAGAACCGGTCGCGCTCGCAAAGGCTGCGGTCGCGCGACTCACCGAACAGGGGTTCTTGGACGACGCGTCCTTCGCGCGGCAGTTCACGAGGACCAAACTGGCGGGCGGATTGTCTCGACGGCGCATGCAGGCTGAGCTCGCGCGCCGCGGCGTCGCGCGCGACATCGCGGACGCGGCCATCGATGAAGTCATCATCGATGAGGACGTCGATGAAGCTGATACGTGTGACCGGGTTGCGACGAAAAAACTGCGATCGCTGCGAGGTCTCGCGCCCGACGTGCAGCGTCGACGATTGTACGCATTTCTGGCGCGGCGCGGCTACGAGTTGGATGACGTGCGCGCGGTGGTCGACCGACTCGTTAGGTAGCCCTGCGTGGTGAGCTTCCTCGCTCTGGGGAACGCGGATTGAACGGATTCAACGGATTGAACGGATCGCTTCACGGCAACTTCAGGCTCCCACCCGCTGATCCATCCGTTCGATCCGTTGAATCCGTTCAATCCCTGTTCCCCAGAGCGAGGAAGCCAACCGCCGACCGAACATGATCCTGGCGCAGCGCGTCTAGAGCCGTCGCCCTACTGACTCGTACACCTTCGGTACGAGTATATTGTTGCGTTATGCGCGCTTCTGAGATTCGCCAGCGCTTCCTCGGCTACTTCGAGCGGAACGGCCACGCGGTGCGTCCCAGCTCGTCGCTCGTACCCAAGGACGACCCCACGTTGCTGTTTACCAACGCGGGAATGGTCCAGTTCAAGAAGATTTTCTTGGGGCAGGAGCAGACGTCCTTTGGGCGACGCGCCACCACCGCCCAGAAATGCGTGCGCGCGGGCGGCAAGCACAACGACCTCGAGCAGGTGGGACACACCGCGCGTCACCACACCTTCTTCGAGATGCTCGGCAACTTCTCGTTCGGGGACTACTTCAAGCGCGATGCGATCCGTTTCGCGTGGGAGTTCGTCACCGAGGAGCTGGGCATCGACAAGCACCACCTGCGTGTGACGGTCTACGAGTCCGACGATGAGGCGCGCGCCCTCTGGCGCGAGGTGACCGGTCTGGCCGATTCGCGCATCTACGGACTCGGCGAAGCGGACAATTTCTGGCAGATGGCGGACACGGGGCCGTGCGGGCCGTGCAGCGAGATCTACGTCGACCTCGCGCACTTCGCGTCCGACTGGGCGTTCCCCGCCGGCGCGCACGGCGAATGGACCGACCTCGATCGCGCCGAGTTTTCGCGCGACGCGTTCGTCGAGGGCGCCGAGGCGGGCCGGTTCCTGGAGATCTGGAACCTCGTGTTCATGCAGTTCGACCGGCAGCCGAGCGGCGAGCTCCAGCCGCTGCCTCGTCCGTCGGTCGATACCGGTGCGGGTCTCGAGCGCATCGCGGCCGTGATGCAGGGCGTGACGTCCAACTACCACACCGATCTGTTCGCGCCGCTGCTCGAGGCGGCCGAGAACGCGGTGGGGATTCCGTATCGCGGACGCGCGTCGGACGACGAGTACGTCGTGCAAGCGGCGTCGCGGCCGGTGACCGTGCAGCCGGCGTCGTTCCGCGTGCTCGCGGATCACGCGCGCGCGGTGGCGTTTTTGCTGGCCGACGGGGTGTATCCGTCCAACGATGGACGCGGCTACGTGCTGCGCCGGATTCTTCGGCGCGCGGTGCGCCACGCGTGGTTGTTAGGCAGGACGGCGCCGACCCTGGTTTACGTGGTCGAGCGAGTGATCGACACGATGCGCGATGTGTATCCGGAGCTCGAGGCGCGTCGCGGATTTCTGTTGGACACGACGCGCGCGGAGGAAGAGCGTTTCCTGGCGACGATCGAAGGCGGCATGCAGCGCTTCGACCAGCTCGCGCCCGCGCGGAGCACGCAGGGCTCGACGGCGCTCCGCGGGACGATCTCGGGCGACGATGCGTTCCGCTTGTACGACACGTTCGGATTCCCGATCGACCTCACGGAGCTCATGGCGCGCGAGCGCGGCTACACGGTGGACATCAGCGGCTTCGATCGCGCGCTCGATGCCCAACGGGAGCAGTCCCGCGAGGAGCGTCGTGCGCGCGAGATCACGGTGACGGCGGACGAGTTGTCGGACGCGTCGCAGTGGGATCGCGCGACGCCGCCCGAGTCGTCTCGGTTCGTCGGGTACGACACCGTCGAAATCGAAACGCAAGTGACCGCGGCGCGCCGGTTGGAGGACGGCCGCATCGCGGTCATGCTGCGCGAGACGCCGTTCTACGCCGAGTCCGGTGGACAGATCTCTGATGTAGGGGAGATCGTTGGGCAGGGATGGCGCGTGGACGTGGACGACGTGCGCAAAGTGCAGGGGACTCACGCAGCGGTCGGCACGCTGGTCGGCGAGTTTCATTTCGGTCCCGCGGTGGCGCGGGTGCCCACCGATCGTCGCCGCGACACCGAGCGTAACCACACGGCGACGCATCTGTTGCACGCGGCGCTGCGCGCGATTCTGGGCGAGCACGTGCACCAGGCGGGATCGTTAGTCGCGCCCGACCGGCTGCGGTTCGACTTCACGCACCACGGACCGGTGGGCGCGCAGCGCCTGGCCGAGATCGAGGAGTGGGTGAACCGCGGGATCTGGGCGGACGTGGACGTGACCACCACCGAGCGGGCGTATCGCGATGCGGTGGCGGGCGGCGCGATGGCGCTGTTCGGCGAAAAGTACGGCGACGTGGTGCGCGTGGTGTCGATTCCGGGCTGGTCCATGGAGTTGTGCGGCGGCACGCACGCGCGAAACACCGGGCAGATCGCGCTGTTCAAGATCGTCGCCGAGACGGGTGTCGCGGCTGGCGTGCGGCGCATCGAGGCGGTGACGGGTCCCAAGGCGTACGAGCTGCTGCGCGACGAAGAGCGCCGGCTCGAGCGGTTAGGCGAGCTCGTTCGGGCGCCGGCGGACAGTCTCGTGAAGCGCGTCGAGGCGCTGCTCGAGGAGCGGCGCACGCTGCAGAAGCGTCTCGACGACGCGATGCGCGGCGGCGGCGACCAGGTGCAGCAGCTGGTGGCCGGGGCCGAGCGCGCGAACGGCGCGCGCATCGTGTCGGCGGTGGTGCAGGCCGGCGACGTGAAAGAGCTGCAAGCGTTAGGCGACGCGCTGCGCGAGCAGTTGGGGAGCGGCGTGGGCGTGCTGGGCTCGTCGTTCAGCGACGGCAAGAACACCCTGCTCGCCGTAGTCACCGACGATCTGCGCGACCGCGGCGTGCGCGCCGACCAGCTGATCAAAACGATCGCGGCGGCGGGCGGCGGCCGTGGGGGCGGGAAGGCGCACATGGCGCAGGCGGGCATGCCCGACGCCGAGCGCGTGCGCACGGCGATCGCGGACGCGCCGGCGATCGTGCGCAGTGCGTTAGGCGGAGCGGCGTGACCGTCGGCGACTGGCTGGATTCGCGACAGCCCGCGCCGCCCCCCGTGCTGCGCGCGGAGCTCCGCCGCGCCCTGGGACCAGCGTTAGGCGCGGACGCGTCCACGGTGCGCGAGGCGTCGCTCGCGGCGGCGGTGTCGCTGCTCGAAGAGGCGCTGGCGGCGGGGTGCCGCGACCGCGCACAGGCCATCGTGTTGCTGGCCGCCGACGCGCTCGTCACCTACGCGTTCGAGGCCGCCGCCGACGACCCGGAAGCGTTAGGCGAACGGGCCGGGATCGCGGTGCGCCGGTTGGCGGCGCTCGCCGCGGCCTCCTCGAGCGGCGGCGCCGGTAGTGGAGCGCGGGCGTGACCCTGCTCGACCGACTCACCGAGTCGAGCGGCCTGGCGGTGCTCGTCGACCCGGCGCGCACGTTGCCCGAGAGTGCCCGAGCGCTCGGCGAGCGCGCGGCCGGTGAGGGTGTCTCGGTGCTGCTCGTCGGGACCAGCTTCGGACAAGGATCCGATGCGTCGGCGACGGTCGCCGCGCTCCGCGCTGCCGCGCCGGATGTTCCGTTAGTCCTGTTCCCGGCGGCCGCGTCCGATCTCGTGCCGGGCGTGGATGGCGTGCTCATGCTCTCGCTCGTCTCCGGACGCAACGCGCAGTACTTGATCGAGGAGCACGTGCGTG
Organism: Gemmatimonadaceae bacterium; assembly: GCA_035277485.1. Classification (GTDB taxonomy): domain Bacteria; phylum Gemmatimonadota; class Gemmatimonadetes; order Gemmatimonadales; family Gemmatimonadaceae; genus JADGGM01. The sequence goes on along the minus strand of DATEKK010000164.1, from coordinate 19,606 downwards.
CGGTCCCCTTCTTCGATCGTCATCCTGAAGTGGAATCGATCGCAACGGCGTACTGCCTCGTGGACGGCGGCTGCGTGACGGCAGTGGAAGCAACCAGCCAGACGCGCCCCCTTCCGGCCGACAAACCGGAGTTCGTGCACGCGCACGTCAGCGCCGCGGTGCGACTCGGCATGCGCGCTACATATTTGGACGCGGGCAGCGGCGCGCGCCGCCCCGTGGGTGCGCCGCTCGTGCAGGCCGCGCGCGCGGTGTCGCGCGGGCCGCTGTTCGTGGGCGGCGGCATCCGCACCACAGAGCATGTGCGTCTCGCGCGGGATGCCGGTGCGGACTTCGTGGTCGTCGGCACGCTGTTCGAGCAGAGCGGCCATCGCGAGGTTGGGGCACTCGTCAGCGCGGCGCAATCGTGATCGACATCCATACGCACCTGCTCCCGGGTGTGGACGACGGTTCGCCATCGATTCAGGCTTCGCTCCCGGTATTGGACCGGTTCGGACGCGATGGCGTTGAGGTGGTGGTGTGCACGCCGCACCTGTTGGCCACCGATGCGATGCGCGCGCCGGTGGAGAAATACGCGTCGATTCTCGCGCGGCTGGCCGCGCGGGCGCCGACCAAGCCCGAGCTGCTCCAGGGGTGGGAGATCATGCTCGACGCACCGGGGATGGACCTGCGCGCGCCCGGGCTGCACCTGGGCGGATCGGACGCTGCGTTAGTCGAGTTCCCGCGCATGAACGTGCCGCCGGGCGCGTCGCACGAGCTTTTGCGCATCCGCATGAGCGGCGTGATTCCGGTGCTCGCGCACCCGGAGCGCTACTACGGCGCGACCATCGAGCAGGTGTACGAGTGGCGCGACGTTGGCGCGGTGATCCAGCTGGATGCGATCATGCTCTTCGGCACATCGTCGGGCTGCCGGTTGGCGCGGCAGATGCTCGAGGAGGGACTGGTGGACTGCATTGCCAGCGACAACCACGGGGATGCGCGATCGCTGGTCTCGGCGCGCGCCTGGCTCAACGAGTTGGGCGCGCCGGAGCAGGCGCGGCTCCTCACGCACACGAATGCCCAACGGTTGCTGGCGGGCGATCCGCTGATTCCGGTCGCTCCGGTGCCGCACGCCGAGCCCGGCGTGCTGGGCAAGCTCCGGCAGATGCTGTTCGGACGCAAATGAACGCGCCTAACGCAAGCGACACCACCGGTCTCATGTCGGCGCTGCGGGAGCTGGCCGCGGCGGCGTCGCACACGGCCGATGCCCTGGAGGCGGACATCATGCGCGCGGCGGCGATGGTGCGCGATACGGTTCGGTCGGGCGGGACGCTGTTCTTCTGCGGGAACGGCGGCAGCGCGGCGGATGCGCAGCACTTGGCGGCGGAGTATGTGGTGCGCTACCGGCGCACGCGCCGGGCGTGCGCGGCCGTGGCGCTCACCACCGACACGTCGATTCTCACCGCGACCGGCAATGACATGGGCTTCGAGCACGCGTTCGCCCGCCAGGTACAAGCCCTGGCTCGGCGCGGCGATCTGTTAGTGATCCATTCGACCAGCGGCCGTTCGCCTAACGTACTCGAGGCGGCGCGCGCGGCCCGCGCCAAGGAGGTCATGGTGTTGGCGTTCACGGCCGGCGATGGCGGCCCGCTGCGCGCGCTCGCCGATCACGCGGTGGTGGTGCCGGTGTCGCGCACCGATCGCGCGCAGGAGCTCCACCTGTGCATCGAGCACGCGATCTGCGAGCTCGTGGAGCGCGAGCTGTGATCTCGCTGCGCGGGCGGCGCGCGTTGGTCACCGGCGGATCGCGCGGCATCGGTGCGGCGACGGCCCTGCTGCTGGCCCAGTGCGGCGCGGATGTCGGGATCGGCTACCGGAGCCGCGAAGCCGACGCGGCCGAGGTCGTTAGGCAACTGGCGGCGTGCGGCGTGCGCGCGTTTTCGGTGTCGGCCGACATTTCCACGGAGGCGGGCGCCGAGTCGTTGTTCGACCGTGCGGCGCGCGAGTTCGGCGGGCTCGACCTGTTCGTCGGCAACGCGGGCATCTGGCCCGTCGACGAGACGGCGTTGAGCGCCATGGACGACGCGCGCTGGACGCGGACGATGGAGCAGAATCTGCTGTCGATGTTCTACACCGTTCGGCTCGCGGCCAAGCGTGTGTCCGACGGCGGGCGGATCGTACTCGTGTCGAGCACGGCGGGGCAGCGGGGCGAGGCGTACCATGCGGACTACGCGGCGTCCAAGGGTGCGATGATCTCGCTCGTGAAATCGCTCGCGGTGGAGCTCGCCTCGCGCGACGTAACGGTGAACAGTGTCGCGCCCGGCTGGGTGGACACGGAGATGTGCGCCGAGCCCTTCGCCGCGGGGGGCCGGGAGCGCATCGCCGCCGGTATTCCGTTAGGCCGAGTGGCGTCGGCGCGCGACATTGCCGGGCCGATCGTGTTCCTGTGCTCGGATCTCGCGCGCCACGTGACGGGCGAGATCCTGAACGTGAACGGCGGGAGCGTGTTGTGCGGCTGAGCCGCCCGTTCGGCAAGAGCGCCGGTTCGTGATCGTCATCCTGTTCACGGGCGGCACCATCTCGATGCGGCACGACCCCGCGGCGCAGGGCGCCGTGCCGGCGTTGTCGGGCCGCGAGATCCTGGCGGCCACGCGCGGCATCGACGACGTGGCCCAGGTCGAGATCGAGGACTGGGGCGCGTTCCCGGGGCCGCACATGACCGTCGAGCGGATGTGGGCGCTCCGAAATCGCATCCGCGATCATCTGAGCCGCGACGACGTGCAGGGCGTGGTGGTGACGCACGGGACCGATTCGTTGGAGGAGAGCGCGTACGTTGCGGCGCGCTCGCTCGGCCCGGACAAGCCGATCGTGTTTACCGGCGCGATGCGCACGGCGAGCGACCTTGGCTGGGACGGGCCGCGCAACCTGCTCGACGCGGTGCGCGTCGCGGCGAGCGAGGGCGCATGCGGCTACGGCTCGATGGTCACGATGTCGGGCCGTGTATTCACCGGGCTGGATGTGACCAAGGCGCACACGCATTTGTCGGACGCGTTCGAGAGTCCGGGGCTCGGGCCCGTGGCGGTGATCGACGACGGCGAGGTCATTTTTCGGCGGGCGCTCGTGCCGTCGATGGCGCCGCTCGATCCCGCGGAGCCGGCCACGCCGGTTGATCTCGTATACGCCGCGGCCGGCACCGATTCCCGGTTGTTGGATGCCTCGCGGCGCGACGCGCGCGGGATGGTGGTGGCGGCGATGGGGCGGGGCAACGTGCCGCCGGCCATGGTGCCGGGCATCGAGCGATGGGTGGCCGACGACAAGCCGGTGGTGATCGTGTCGCGGGTCCAGCGCGGACGTGTGGGCACGACGTACGGGTATCCCGGCGGCGCACGGAGGCTCGTCGAGGCGGGCGCCATTCTCGCGCCGGGCCGCCGCCCGCAACAGGCGCGCATCGACGTCATGCTTGCGTTAGGACTGGGCATGGACGCCGCGGGCGTCCGCGCGCTGTTCCAGAGTTAGGCATCCATGCCGCGCGCCGCGCACGACGACCGGGTACGGTTGGCGCCGCCCGACACGGTGGTCGAGATCGCGCGCGTGCTCACCGATGCCGGCTTCGAGACCTGGTGCGTGGGCGGCGCAGTGCGGGACGCCCTGTTGGGCGAGTCGCACCTCGACTGGGATCTGGCCACGGCGGCCAAGCCGGCTGAGGTCCGCCGGCTCTTCCGGCGCACGGTGCCGGTGGGAATCGACTTCGGCACCGTCGGCGTGCTCGACACCCAGAACGTGATGCACGAGGTCACGACCTTCCGGCGCGACGTCAAGACCGATGGCCGCCACGCCGTGGTGGAGTTCGGTGCGTCGCTCGACGAGGACCTCTCGCGCCGCGACTTCACCATCAACGCCATGGCGTACGATCCGTTAGGCGGCGAGTTTCGCGACCCGTTCCACGGCCGTCAGGACCTCGCGACGCGCCTGGTGCGCGCCGTGGGCGACCCCGACGCGCGCATGCGCGAGGACCGCTTGCGCGCGCTGCGCGCGATAAGGTTCGCGTCGCGATTCGGGTTCGAGATCGAGCCGCGCACCTGGCGCGCCGTGGCCGACTCGGCGCCGTACATGACGCGGCTATCGCCCGAGCGCGTGAAGCAGGAGATCGAGAAGACAATGCAGCAGGTGCGATACGCCGGCCGAGCCATGAGACTCTGGCGCGAGAGCGGAGCGCTCGCCGTCCTCATCCCGGCGCTGGCCGATGTGTCCGATGTGGCCCTCGAATCGCTGAACCTGTTGCCGCCGCCGCGCGACGACGGCAAGCCGGATCGCGAAATGCAACGCATCGTCGCGCTGGTGGCCGATCTTGGCCCGCGCGATGCGGAACAGGCCCTGCGCCACCTGCGTTTCCCGAACAAGACGATCGCATGGGTGGGCTCGGTGTTGCGCGGCTGGGCCGTCATTCGCGATGATGTGCGGCGCGCGCTCTCGGAACGCAACGGCCCGACCGATGCAGCGCTCCGTCGTTGGGCGGGCAGGACGGGTCGAACACGCGCGCGGGCGGTGTGGCGCTTGGGCGCGGTGCGCTGGGCGGCGGAACGCGAGCTCGGCAGGCCGGCGCCTGAGGCGAATGCCGTGGCGTCGGCGTATCGGCGCGCGATGCGCATCGCGTTTCGCGATCCGGTGGAGATCGGCGACTTGGCGGTCGATGGCGACGATCTGCTCTCCGCCGGCGTGCCGGCGGGTCCGGGCATCAAGACGGTGCTCGAGCGGCTGCTCGACGACGTGCTCGAGGACCCCGCTCGCAATACGCGCGATGCGCTCCTCGCGCGCGTGGCGAGTCTGAGCGGTCGCAGTTAGGCAACGGACGAGGCGAGCATGTTCTTTCGCGGGCGGCAGCCGGATCAATCGGTATGGAAGCGGTTTCGCACCGCGGCCGATGGATTTTCGTTTTCGCACGATGGCGACTATTACACGGCGCACCTGGTGGCGAATGCGGAGCGCGTCGTCGACCTGTTCATCGCGCTCATGGAGCATCTGCCGCCGGCGGTAGACGTCGCGATCACCGACGAACGCTCCGACCGCTCGTGGAAGGGCGAAGCGCTCGCGCTGCCGGACGTGCGGGAAGCCGTGTCGCGCATCAAGACGCTGCTCGCGACTAACGGTGGCGCCGAGATCTCGGTGTATACGAGCGAAGATCAGCTCACCGTGAACCCGATGCTCGAGCTGTTCATTTACGCGCGCACCGACCAGTGGCTCTACATCCTCAAGGGCAAAGGCCTCGAGGAGCGCCGCCTCGTGCGCACGCGGAGCTGGCGGGGCTTGCGGCGCGAGTACGCGGACGCACCGGAGTTGGTCACGGCGTTGGCGCAGATGGCGGAATCGCTCCGGCTCACTCCTGCGTGACGGCCACGCCCTGGGCGTACGCGATCGCGGCGGCGGCGGCCAATGTGGTTGGCGCCGCCGCTGTCACGTGGCGCTCGCGCTGGAGCGTCGCGGCACTCGAGGCGCTCGTCGCGTTGTCGGCGGGATTCATGATTTCGGTGTCGCTCACGGACATCTTTCCCGACGCAATCGCGCGGAGCGGCGAGGCCGGCGCGATGGCGGCGTTGATCGGCTACTTGCTCGTGCACTTCACGCAGCACACGCTCGCGCCGCACTTTCATTTCGGCGAAGAGACGCACCACGTGACCGAGCGCGTGGGCATTTCGGCGCTCGTCGGCTTGCTGCTGCACACGTTCGTGGACGGCGTGGCCATTGCATCGGCGTTCATGGTGAGCCAAGCGTTGGGCACGCTCGTGTTCCTGGCGATCGTGCTGCACAAGCTGCCGGAGGGTCTGGCCATCTCGAGTCTCTTTCTCGCCGCGGGTGCCGGGCGCAAGCGCGCGCTGTACGCGGGGGTCGCACTCGGCGTGGCGACGCTCGCGGGCGTGCTCGTCACCGGTCGCGTCGCGACGCTCGCGATGTACGGCCTTGGACTCTCGGCGGGCGTGACGCTGTATGTCGGCGCGTCGAATCTCGTGCCCGAATTTCAGGGTAAGCACGGGTGGCGTCTGCAACTCGCGTTCTTCGTGGGGTGCGGATTGTATTTCGTGGCGCGGTCCGCGGTGAGGATGTGAGCGTGCCGTCGCGCGCCGGCCGGTCATCGCGCGGACGTGGCGAACCGTCGTTGTTCGCGGCGCCGGAGAGCGCGCAGCCGCTGGCCACGCGCATGCGGCCGCGATCCTTGGACGACGTCGTTGGGCAGGAGCAGTTGTTAGGCCCGGGCACGGCGCTCCGCGCGGCCATCGAGAAAGGAACGGTGGGGTCCATGATTTTCTGGGGGCCGCCCGGGTCCGGCAAAACGACACTCGCACTGCTCCTCGCGCGGTACACCGATCGCGTATTCGTACCGTTCTCCGCTGTCACCGATGGCGTGCCGCGCGTGCGGGAGATCGTCGCCGAGGCCGAAGACCGTTTGGCGACGATGGGACGCGGGACGATTCTGTTCGTCGACGAGATCCATCGCTTGAACACGGCGCAACAGGATGCGTTCCTGCCGCACGTCGAGCGGGGCACCATCACGTTGGTCGGCGCAACCACCGAAAATCCATCGTTCGAGATCAACGGCGCATTGCTCTCGCGTTCGCGTGTGTTCGTGCTCGCGCCGCTCGACGCGGCAGCCATCGAGACGCTCGTTAGGCGAGCGGCCGCCGACCGCGAACGCGGGCTTGGCGCGCAGGAACTCGAGCTCGATGACGATGCCGTGCGTCTCATGGCCGAGGAAGCCGACGGCGACGCGCGGCGCGCGCTCACGGTGCTCGAAGCGGCGGCCGCGCACGTCGGTGCCCACGGGCACATCACGGTGCCCGTCGCGCGCGAGGCGATGCAACTTCGGTTCGCGCGTCACGACAAAGCCGGCGAAGAACACTTCAACCTGCTCTCGGCGTATCACAAGTCGCTGCGCGGGAGCGATCCACAGGGCGCGCTCTACTGGATGGCGCGCATGATCGAGGGCGGGGAAGATCCCATGACGATTTTTCGGCGCGCGATCGCCATGGCGGCCGAGGACGTTGGGCTCGCCGATCCGAACGCCCTGCAGTTGGCGGTGTCGGCGCGCGATGCCTATCACATGTTAGGCGCGCCCGAAGGCTATCTTCCGTTAGCCGAAATGACCATCTATCTCGCGACGGCACCCAAGTCGAACAGCGCGAAGGCTGCGTTGGGCGCGGCGATGGACGCCGCGCGGGAGACGCCCGCCGAACCGGTGCCGATGCACATCCGGAACGCGCCGACGCCGCTCATGAAGGAACTGGGGTACGGCAAGGGGTACCAGTACGCGCACGACGCGCCGGAGGCATACATTCCGCAGGAGTATCTGCCCGAGAAGCTGCGCGAGACGGTGCTGTACGAGCCCGGACAATTCGGGTTCGAAAAGGAGATTGCCAAACGGCTGGCGTGGTGGGCCGAGCTCAAGCGGAAAGGGTGAAGCCGGACATCCCCGGCCCCGGCCGGACAAGATCGGACCACTGAAGAGCGAACGCGAACCAACGGAGCTGCGCATCCCGAAAGAAACGATCTCACTTGCGCCGCCGGTCGAGCGCGCGCTGCTCGTCGGCGCGCCGATCAAACGATCCGGCGCGCGTCACGAGTTAGCCGAGCACCTGGCCGAGCTGGCGGAGCTGACGGACACAGCTGGAGCGATCGTCGTCGGCGAAGTCACGCAATTCCTCGAGCGGCCCAATCCGGGCACGTACCTCGGCAAGGGAAAACTGGATGAGCTGGTCGATGCGATCAGCCGCGAGGGCGCGACGCTGCTCATCTTCGATGACGAGCTGACGCCCGCCCAGGCGCGCAACATCGAGGAGCTCACGAATCGCCGCGTGATGGACCGGGCCGAGCTCATCCTCGACATCTTTGCCACGCGCGCGCGCACGAGCGAAGCGAAGATGCAGGTGGAGCTGGCGCAGCTCGAGTACATGCTCCCACGCCTAACGCGGATGTGGACGCACCTCGAGAAGTTCCGAGGCGGCATCGGTATGCGCGGCCCGGGCGAAACGCAGCTGGAAACGGACCGCCGGCTCATCAACAGTCGTATTCGCGTGCTACGCGACCGCCTCGCCAACGTACAGAAGTCGCGTGTGGTGCAGCGGCACGGACGCCGCGACGCGTTCCGCGCCGCGCTGGTCGGCTACACCAACGTGGGCAAGTCGTCGATCTTGCGTGCGCTCTCGGCGGACGAGGCGATCGTCGTCGAGAACCGGTTGTTCGCGACGCTCGACCCGCTCACGCGCGCGGTCGATCTGGGCGACGGTCGCCAGGTGCTCGTGAGCGACACGGTCGGCTTCATTCGCAAGCTGCCGCACGACCTCGTGGCGTCGTTCCGCGCGACGCTCGAGGAGGTGCGCGAAGCCGATTTGCTGTTGCGCGTGGTGGACGCGAGCCATCCGACGTGGGAAGACCAGCGCCAGGTAGTGGACGGCGTGCTCGCAGAGTTGGGCCTGCAGGACCGGCCGATGCTCTACGTGTTCAACAAGATCGACAAGCTGTCGCCGCCGGAGCTGGCCGCGTTGCAGGATCGCGTGCGCCCGGTGCTGCCTAACGCGGTGTTCGTGTCGGCGACCGTCGTGGATGGGTTGGAGCCGCTGCGCCGCGCGCTGCTCGCCGCCGAGCGCAAAGAGCGGCCGCTGAGCTGCGTCCGATTGCCGTTGTCCGACGGGAAGCTGTTGGCCGAGCTCCACCGGCACGGCGAGGTGATCGAGCAGCGCGCGGTGGGCGACGAGTGGGTGATCACGGCGCGGGTCGACGCGGCTACGGCCGGCCGGCTCGCACGGTTAGGCGCGAGGGTTGAAGACGGACACGGCGCGGACGCAGCCGGACACTGCCGGACACAAAAATGATGACTCGGCGGCGGTCGAAAGCGCGTCGCCCCGCTGGAGCAATCGGTGCCTTATCCCGCTGTGTCCGCGCTTCGTCCGGCCGTGTCCGCGCTTTGTCCGTCTTAACCGACGGGCGTCGGCCGGTGCACGGTCGGCTCCGGCGGCTCGGCCCACGGCTCCGGTACCGGTGCGACCACGGGCGCGTCCGTTAGGCGCTGCTCCCAGACCGCACGCAGGAGCGCGATCGCGCTCTCGGGACACTTTTCCACGCAGATGCCGCACCGCGTACAGAGATCGGGATCCAGATGCAGCTGTTTGGGCGGGCCGGCCTGCATCTGAAACGCCCCTTCCGGGCACGCGCTCACGCAGCGCCCGCACGACGTGCAGCTCTCGTCGACCACCGGCACCACGGTGCAATCGAGGCACCTTGACGCCTCGCGGCGCATCTCGGCGTCCGGTCGCGCGGCAGACGCGGAGAACGGATCCGCCGCCGGCGGCGCGTGCGCGCTCGCATCGAGCGGCGGTGTTGCGAGCGCCGTGTCCGCGCGAGCATCGGACCAGTCGTCCGCTTCGACCCACACGGACGCCACCGACACGCGAACCGCGCGCCCCGTGAGCGCCCCGTGGATGTTCCACGCCGCGCGCTTCCCGTCTGCCGTGGCGTGCGCGATCGACCGGTGGCCGAACGCACACGCGCCGCCGGCCCATACGCCGAACATCGACGTCTCGAGCGACACGGGGTCGACCACGACCAGCCCGTCGCCGTCTAACGCGACATCGGGTGCGAATCGCGCGGCGTCCGGCGCGCGCGGCGCCGCGGTCACGATGGTGTCACAAGCAAGCACTTTCGCGGCGCGGTCCGTTGGGCGCACGATCTCGATGCCGCTCAGCATGCCGCTGTCGTCGGCCAGCCAGTGACCGGCAATCCAGCCGCCGTGCACCACGATGCCCTCGCCCACGGCGGCGGCGATCCACGCAGGCGGCACGTCGGAATCCTCGAGCGCACGCTCGAGCACCAGCTGCACGCGCGGCAGGGCGCGTTCATCGCGCGCCGCACGCCGGACGATCACGCGCGCGGCATCGAGCGCCAGATCGCCGTCGCCGACGACGACGATCGTTCCGTCGAGCGGCTCGTCGGTGCCTAACACAATGAGGGCGTCCACCACCTGCGGGTGGTCCGGTTGGGCGCCGAACATCGGATAGCGCGGCGCATTCGCGCCGATCGCGAGGAACACCGCGTCGAACTCGCCCGTTAGGAGCGCGCGCAGGTCGGCGCTGCCCTGGATGCGGTACCGCGTCTGCAGCTCCACGCCGCCCATCGCGAGCACCGCCGCACACTCGGCGCGCGCACTGGCAACCGGAAACCGAAACGCGGGCAGCGCGCACGTGAGCAGACCGCCCGGCTCGTCGGCGGTGTCGAACACCGTTACACGATACCCGAGCAGCACGAGGTCGTGCGCGCACGCAAGTCCGGCCGCACCGGCGCCGATCACGGCGACGCGCGTGTCGTTGCGCGCCGCGCGGAGCGCCATGTCGGGCGTGAGCCCAACGAGACCGGCCACCGAGCGCGCGTCGTGCGGACTAGTGCATGGGCCGTCCGGCGCTACGAGACGCGGCGGCTCGAATCCGGCGGCGTGCGCCTCGAGCGTCGCGATCCCGACGGGCGCGCCGAAGTGACGCCTGCGGCACGCGCGCTCGCATGGCGCATGACATCCGTATCCGCACGTGCTGGCCAACGGATTCACGGCGCGCACGACGCGCCATGCGGTCTCGCGGTCGTCGCGCGCGAGCGCGGCCGTGAGCGCGGGAACATCGACACCGAGGGGACACCCGACGCCGTGGGCGCACGGGACGAGCGCGCCGAGCGAAGCCGGCGCGAGCGGAAGGGGATAGCTTTTCGCTTGAACGGTCACTGTGCCGCGGTTATGTTCGAGCGATTGGGGCTAAGTTGACGCAAGGATGCGACTTATTCGCCGCGAAGGCGCGGTCGCAACCGAAGGACTGTCAGGCCACCCCTGGGGTTACTGTGTCGCGGCCCGCTGCGTCCGAGGGAGACACGCACCACGCAACAGGCCGCGCCGCGCAGATGCGATCACCGCGCGGCGCGCGACGTAAGGAGCCGGGAGAGCCGGTCCGGTCCCACAACCCAACGATCAGGTCATGAGCACTTTCGAGGCGCTGTCGGACAAGATTGGCCAACGCCGGGTCACGTGCGGCGTCGTCGGGATGGGCTACGTTGGACTGCCGCTGGCCGTCGAGATGGGCAAGGCCGGGCTGCGCGTCATCGGGTTCGAGAAATCGTCGCGCGTCGTGGACCTGGTGAACGGCGGCGGCAGCCACATCAAGGACGTGCCGGCCAAAGACGTCGCGGCGCTGCGCGCGAGCGGCAAGCTCGAGGCCACGCTCGACATGTCGCGGTTGGGCGAGTGCGACGTGATCTCGATCTGCGTGCCCACTCCGTTAGGCAAGACGAAGGACCCGGACATGTCGTTCGTCGTGACGGCCACGGAATCGGTGGCCGAAGCGCTCCGGCCGGGTCAGCTCATCGTGCTCGAGTCGACCACCTATCCGGGCACGACCCGCGAGGTGCTGCTCCCGACATTCGAGAAGCGCGAGCTCGTGGTGGGCGAAGACTTCTTCCTCTGCTTCTCGCCCGAGCGCGTGGATCCCGGCAACCCGCGCTGGCACACCAAGAACACGCCCAAGGTGCTCGGCGGGATCACCGAGCGGTGCACGAAGTTAGGCGAGCAGGTGTACGAGCTGTTCATCGACGAGGTCGTCCCGGTGAGCTCCCCAGAGGCCGCCGAGCTCACCAAACTGCTCGAGAACACCTTCCGCATGATCAACATCGGCCTCGTGAACGAAATGGCCGTGATCTGCGACAAATTGGGCGTGAGCGTGTGGGAAGTGATCGACGCGGCCGCGACGAAGCCGTTCGGCTTCATGAAGTTCTCGCCCGGTCCGGGACTTGGCGGCCACTGCATCCCGCTCGACCCGCACTATCTCGCCTGGAAGATGCGCACGCTGCACTACAAGACGCGCATGATCGAGCTCGCCGGCGAGATCAACACCGAGATGCCGGCGTTCTGGGTGGGGAAGGTGGCGGACGCGCTCAACGACGCGGGCAAGCCCATGCGCGGGTCGCGGATTCTCGTGTTAGGCGTAGCCTACAAGAAGGACATCGACGACCTGCGCGAATCGCCGGCGCTCGACATCCTCGATCTCCTGAGCAAGAAAGGCGCGGAAGCGCGGTATCACGACCCGTACGTGCCCGAGATCGTGGACGACGGCCACACGCCCGAAGGCGCCGTCGGCCAATCGGTGCCGCTCAACGACGACACACTGCGCGGCGCCGACGCGGTCATCATCGTCACCGACCATTCGGCCATCGACTACGAGCGCGTGAAGCGGCTGGCGCCGATCGTGATCGATTCGCGCAACGCGCTCTCGCGCGCGACGGCGCGGCGGCCAGAACCCGCCGGCGCAGCCAGCTGACGCGCGCGATCCCATGACAATCGAGCAGACAACCAAGCGGTTCCGCATTGCGTTAGTCGGCTGCGGACGCATCAGCGAGCGGCACTTCGACGCGATCGCCAAGACGCCGTCCCTGCAGCTCGTCGCCGTGTGCGACGACGTCGCCGAGCGCGCTCGGCAGGCCGGCGAGAAAATGAGCGTGCCGTTCTATACCAGTTTCGCGAAGTTGCTCGAGGAACGACCGTGCGATGTCGTGGCCATCTGCACGCCGAGCGGGCTGCATCCCAAGCACGGCATCATGGCGGCGGAGAAGGGCGCGCACGTGATCTGCGAGAAACCGATGGCGACGCGTCTCGAGGAAGCCGACGCGCTCGTGCACGCGTGCGACGAAGCGGGTGTCTACCTGTTCGTGGTCAAACAGAACCGCCTCAACCCGGCGATCCAACTGCTCAAGCGGTCCATCGACCTCGGCCGTTTCGGCCGCATTTATCTGGCGAACACCACCGTACGCTGGCAGCGGCCGCAGTCGTACTACGACATGGCGCCGTGGCGCGGCACCTGGGAATTCGACGGCGGCGCGTTCATGAACCAGGCGAGCCACTACGTGGACATGATTCAGTGGCTGGTGGGCCCGGTGGAAACGGTGTCGGCCAAGACGGCCACGCTCGCGCGGCGCATCGAGAGCGAGGATTCGGGCGTCGCGGTGCTGCGGTTCCGGAACGGTGCGTTAGGCACGATCGAAGTGACGATGCTCGCGTATCCGCGGAACCTCGAGGGCTCGGTAACGATTCTGGGCGAGAAGGGCAGCGTGAAGGTGGGCGGCACGGCGCTCAACCGCATCGAGACGTGGGAATTCGCCGAGTACCACGACATCGACCGCGAAGCGGAGGTGCTGCGCGGCGCGCCCAACCCGTTGTCGGTGTACGGTTCGGGGCACAAGCCGTATTACGAAAATGTCGTGCGCGTATTACGCGGCGAAACCGCTCCGGAGACCGACGGCCGCGAGGGGCGCAAGTCGCTCGAGCTGATCCTCGGCATCTACGAGTCGGCGCGCGCGGAGCGGGAGATCGCGCTCCCCCTGCGCGCGTTTCCGCCGGAAACCGAATCGGGAGGCGGGAGCCGTCGCGGGTGAGCGAGATGCGCGAAGTGCCGGCGGCGGGCGGCGGCAGCGCGCTGGTGCACGAGTCCAGCTACGTGGACGACGGCGCGACCCTCGGGAACGGGACGCGCGTCTGGCACTTCTGCCACGTGATGGCGGGCGCGGTGATCGGCGAGCGGTGCAGCCTGGGGCAGAACGTGGTGGTCATGCCCCGCGTCACGTTAGGCAGGAACGTCAAGGTCCAGAACAACGTGAGCCTGTACGAGGGCGTCCGCTGCGAGGACGACGTGTTCCTCGGGCCCTCGATGGTGTTCACCAACGTGCTCAATCCGCGCAGCCACGTGTCGCGCAAGCACGAGTACCGCGAGACGCTGGTCAAGCGCGGCGCGTCGATCGGCGCCAACGCGACCATCGTGTGCGGGCACGACGTCGGCGAGTACGCCTTCGTGGGCGCGGGCGCGGTGGTGACGCGCGCGGTGCCGCCGTACGCGCTGGTGACCGGCGTGCCGGCGCGCGTCGTGGGGTGGATGTGCGAGTGCGGCGAGCGGCTCGACCTGCCGGACAAGCCTAACGCAGGCGCTCGGGCGACGTGCGCGGCGTGTGGGAAGTGTTATACGGCCGACGCCGGCGGCGTGCGGCGCACGGCCGGCTGAGCAGCGCGAGCTGTGCCTCGGTTTCTAATTGCTCACAGCTAGGGAAGAGGGATGAGCGCGCTTCCCTCTTCCCGTTAGGCGCAGCTGACCGTCAGGGCGCCGGCCGCATCGATGCCACGACGGTCACCGACTGCTTGATCCCGCACGAATCGCCCTGGACCACGACGCTGTCCTTTTCGAAGGGCAGGTAGCCCGGATGCTCGACGGTGACATCGTACGTCCCCGGTCGATTCACTGCCGCGCCGAGCGAAATGATTCCTCCGACCGTGCCCTGGATGGGCTTGAGTGAATCGATGTAGTCGCCGTCGCGCACGGCGCCCTTCGTCAACGTGTCGCTGATCGGAGGTCCGGACGCCGCGACGACGTGGACCACGATCGCGGGACGCAGCGTTTCCGGCGAACAGCCGCCCGGCTGGGTCGAGTCGCTGCAGGCCGTCACGGCGCACACAGCGGCAACGATGGCACACGCGCTGACACGGAACGATTGCATCGCGCCTCATGGTCAAGGGTATCTCTCAACATGAGCCGCCGGCAGCACCGGATCAAGCCTCGGACGCGGCTGCGTAAGCCGTTAGGCATCGACGGCGTGGCGAGCGCATCGGCATCGCATAGAAATGATCCGCGCGGGGCTGTTTCGATAGCGGCGGGCGCGGGGGACTCCGACATCGTGCGGCATGCCGAGTTGCCTCAGGTGCTCAGAGGAGATTATCGTATGGCTATGCCCGCTTTGCTGCCGCGCTACACCATCGATCAAGTCGACGCGCTGCCCGAATACCCGGGCGTTCGCTACGAGCTGCTGGACGGACTCCTGCTCGTGAGTCCGGCGCCCGCGAGCGTGCATGCCGTGATCACGTCGCGCATCATCTCGATGCTCACGAGCGGGATTCCCGAGGAGGCGGCGTACGTCGCATCGCCCGGCGAGCTGCGCCTCGAGCCGTTCACCAGCCTCGTGCCCGACGTGCTGGTCTATCCATCCAAGTTCGCGCTCGGCGCGCCGTGGAAGGATATCACGGGGTGGCTACTCGCCGTCGAAATCGTGAGTCCGTCATCTGCCGTGTACGATCGCGACTACAAGCGCCGCGCGTACCTCTCGCTCGGCGTCCAGGAGTATTGGGTGGTCGACCCGATGCAGCGAACCATCGAAGTCTCGCGGAATCTCGACGAATCGCCGCGCATCGAGCGCCGCGTCTTCCGTTACGATGTGCCCGGCACCACGCACTGGCTGCCCATCGATGTGCCGCGCGTTTTCCGCGCCGTGCGCGGCCTCATCCGCGTATAGCTGACGAGGCGCCGCGGCGAAGCGGACCCTGTCGCCGCAGACAAGCGATGCGCGCTGCGCTCGGCTGTGTCCGGTCTTCGTCCGTCTCACTCGTCTTGACAGCGAGCACCGATCCCGGACAACCTTCGCGGTAGCGCGCGCTGGGGCGCCTCCTGTCCGCGGCAAGGGAGCTCGGCTCCCACCCTGTTGGTTCGGCTGTACCTGGCGAACCTTCTTCCGAGCCTGTATTCAGCGGACTTCGGGCGCGCACGTGGAGGAAGGCCGCGATGGACAGGACACTCACGCCCCAGAGCTCCCTCGAGACGCTCAAGAGGGAAGCGAAGCGGTGGTTGGCTGCGCTTCGCACGAACGACCCCGATGCCCGCGCGCGGCTCGCGCGCTCCCACCCCGAGGCTCCGCCTAACGCAACGCTGCGCGACGTGCAGCTCGCCCTCGCGCGCGAGTATGGCTTCGATGGGTGGATCGCGCTCAAGTCCGAGCTCGCGCGGAGACGCGACCGCGAGCACGCGCCGCGCGACGCAATCACGCAATCTTTGCTCGAGGCCGCGTCGCGCGGAGATGCGGCGCGCGTGCGCGAAATTCTCGACGCACACCCGGACATCGTGAACGCGCGTGCACCGCTTCCCGGGCACACGGGGAAGCGCACCGCGCTGCATTTCGCGATGAACAGCAACAGCGAAGCCGTCGTCGACGTGCTGCTCGCGCACGGCGCCGACCCGAACATCCGGGACGACGGCGACAACGCCATGCCGCTCCACTTCGCGGCCGAGAAGCGGAATCTGGCGATCGTGAAACGGCTGATCGAGCATGGCGCGGATCCCATTGGCGCCGGCGACTATCACGATCTCACCGTGATCGGTTGGGCGACGTGCTTCGGCGATCCATCCAATTTCACGGTGGCCGAGTATCTGCTCGCGCACGGCGCAGCGCATACGATTTTCTCGGCGGTGGCAATGGGCGCCGCCGATGCGGTGCGGCGCATCGTCTCGATTTCCGAGGGCGAGCGCGACCGGGTCATGGACAGCGCGAACCACCGGCGCCGCCCGCTGCATCTCGCCGTGGTGCACCGCCGGCCCGAATCGTTAGGCGCGCTGCTGGCGTTGGGCGCGGACACGGAAGCCGAGGACGACGCCGGCCTGACGGCACTCGATCAGGCCGCGTTGGGCGGCGCCGCCGAGCTGGCGCGGCAGTTGCTCGACGCCGGCGCTCGCCTGCGGCTGCCCGCTGCCGTGGCGCTGGAGCGTCCGCGCGACGTAGAACGTTTGCTTGCGCAGGAGCCGGACGCGTTCCGGCCCGGCGCGCGCTGGGGCCGGCTCATCGTGCGCGCGGCAGAGTCATCGTCGGCGGCCGTGATCGAGACGTTGCTCAGGTACGGTTCATCGGTGCACGCGCGAGATGACTCGCGCACCGCCGTGGACAACACGCACGGGTACACGCCGCTCCACGCCGCAGCGTTCGCGGGCAATCTCGGCGCGGTGCGGGAGCTGTTGCGGCACGGCGCGAGTCCATCCGTTCGCGAAGACAAATGGTGGGGCACGCCGGCCGGTTGGGCAAACTATGCGGGACATGCGGAGGCGCGCGATCTGATTCTCGACGGGCCCATCGACATCTTCGACGCGATTGCACTCGATCGTGTCGAGCGCCTGGACGAGATTCTGCGGCGCGACCCCGGCGCGCTCGAGCGGCCCTTCGGGCGGTATGTGACAGGTGATGCGACGGCACACGACTGGGTAGACGTCGGATGGACGCCGTTGGTGTATGCGGTTGCCAACGGCAAGGCGGCCGCGGCGCGCGCGCTGCGCGATCGTGGCGCGGCGCTCGACGTGCGCGACCGCGCGGGTCGTTCGTTAGGGGAAGTCGCCGCGGCGCGGGGCCAGGCCGAGCTCGCGGCCACACTCGGCCGCTCGATAATGCGAGCGACCGTGTCGCGCGCGGGCGAGTCGGATGTGATCGCCGCGTTCCTCGAGAAAGCGTGTCTCGATTGGCGCACCGGCGGCTCGGCGCGGACGCGCGCCATGCACGAGGCGGGGCGCATGTTGGCTGCGCATCCGGAGATTGCGCACGCGAACATTTTCACCGCGGTTGTATGCGGCGAGGTGGACACGGTGCGCGCGATGCTGGACGCGGAGCCCGGTCTCGCGGTTGCGATCGGCGGTCCGCGCGGGTGGCCGCCGCTGCTCTACGTCTGCGACGCGCGCCTTCCTGCTCCGTGGCGTGCCGAGCGAGCGGTGGAGATCGCGGACTTGCTACTGGATCGCGGCGCCGATGCGAACGCGTTCTACCTGGGCGGCAACGCCGACATCCACTATACGGCGCTCACGTGCGTGCTCGGGCGCGGCGAGGAGCAGGCTGCGATGCATCCGGCTGCCGCGCGGTTGACGCGCGTGTTGCTCGAGCGCGGCGCGGATCCGTACGACGGCCAGGTGGTGTACAATGTGTTCGCCGACCACGGGTCGCGGCCCAAGTTAGGCGACGACATCGTCTGGCTCCTCGAGCTCATGCATACGTACTCGCTGCGGCGCGGACACGCCGCCGACTGGGCCGATCCCAGCTGGCCCATGTTCTCGATGCGCGGCGCGCCATCGTTGGGCGATGGCGCGCACGTTTACCACGGAGCGCGTCTCATGCTCGACGCCGCCGTGGACCGGCATCTCCTCGGCCTCGCGGAGTGGGTGTTGGCACACGGGGCAGGGCCCAACACGCCGTGGGGCACGCGGCCGACGAACGTGCCGCGCTCGACGCTGTACGAAGACGCCGTAGCGCGAGGACAGGCGGATATGGCGCAGCTGCTGCTCCGGTACGGGGCGACGCCGCCTGACGGGCCGGTCACGGATGTCGACGCGTTGGTGCGCGCGGCGATGCGAATGGATCGCTCGGCGGTGACGGCGATGTATTCGGCGCATCCCGGGTACCTGCGCGAGCCGCGCCCCCTGTACGCGGCGATCGAGCAGGATCGCGCCGACGTCGTGGAGATGCTGCTCGACCTGGGTGTGTCGCCGGAGATCGAGCATCCGTCCGGCGGCGGCGCGCGCCCGCTGCACACGGCCGCGTTCCGCGACTCGGAGCGCTCGGCCCGCGTGCTGCTCGCGCACGGAGCGGACGTGGACGCACGCGAATCGCACTATCACGCGGTGCCGCTAGGCATGGCGTCGTGGGCGCAGCATCCTCGGATGATCGCCTTACTGGGCGCCTTGAGCCGCGACGTTTGGGAGCTGACTTACACCGGATGCGTCGACCGGCTGCGCGTTGTGCTAGGCGGAGAGCCGGCGCTGGCGCATGTGGTGAATGAGTCGGGCGAGACGCCGCTCATGTGGCTGCCCGACGACGCCGACCGCGCGCTCGAGGCGGCGCGGCTCCTCATCGAGCATGGAGCAAATGCTGCCGCGCGCGATACGAAGGGGCGAACCGCGGCTGACATCGCGGAGTCTCGCGCGCTCCATGACGTGGCGGCTCTGCTCCGATCAGCCAGTCATGGATGAGACTCCGCTCGCGTCGCCGGCTGCGGTCCATTCGGCCCGATCTTCCCGAGCGCTTTGTCGAGCAGCGCTCTCGGGTCGTACACGAACCCGGCCTTCATCACGAGCTGGACGTGCCGCGTGTTGGTGATGTCGGTCAGCGGGTTGCCCTTGATCACGAACAGGTCCGCGAACTTTCCGGGTTCGACCGTGCCGAGCAGGGACCCGACGCCGAGCGCGCGGGCGCCGTTGATCGTGGCGATCTTGATCGCCGCCGCCGGCGGAATGCCGATCGACACGAGCGTCTGCAGCTCGCGGTGCGACGAGAAGCCGGCAAGGTAGTCGCCGCGGCTCGGGTTGTCAGTGCCTAACGTAAGGATGCCGCCGGCGTCGTAGAACGCTTTCGTCGTCCGCCGCATCGCCTCGTAGAGCGAGTCGCCTAACGGTAGCGCCTTGGATGGCGGCTGTCGCTTCGCCCATTCCTGCACGTACGGCGTGAAGAATTTCCGCTCATCGATCCAGTAGTCGAAGCCCGGCTTGTCGGCGGTCGTGGTGAAGTACACCGGCGCCGTGATCGTGGGGTCGAACACCACGTGGTGGCTGATGAACACGTGGACGATGTCCTTGAACTCGCGCGAGGCCGTGTCGACGTGGATCCACGACTCGTAGGCGCCCTTGGTGGAGTCCAACTCGTCGCCGCCCAGAATGTGCTCGACGCGATCGATGCCCATCAGGATCGCGGCCTTGGCGTTGGTCGTGTTGCGGAATCCGGATTCGAGGTGGCCCGTCACCGTTAGGCCGTGCATGTGGGCGCGCTCGATGAGCGCCTT
>DATEKK010000163.1:0-43136 GCA_035277485.1 Gemmatimonadaceae bacterium | reverse complement strand
ACGAGCTGCGCCGCGAGCACCGTCTGGATCACGTTCGCGATGTTGCTCGTCGTCGTTTCGGGCGCGCCGCCGCCCGCTCCGCCCGCGATCGTGACCATCCTCGCGTCGGACAACGCGTCGGCGATCACCGGCGCGATCTGCGGCAGCATCTCGATCTGGCGGTAGCGGAAATAGCTCTCGCCGCCCGCCGCAATCGCCTGATTCACCTTCTGGATGCTCTCGGCCGTCGCCTCGGCGATGCGCCGGATGCGAATCGCTTCGGCATCCGCGTTCGCTTCGGCCTCGATACGGACGCGCGCCGCATCGGCCTTGGCCTGCGCGATCTGCGTCGCATCGAGCTCCGCCTCGCGCTGCACGCCCATCGCTTCCTGGCGTTTCGCTTCGGCTTGCGCGATCAACGCCGCGTTGCTCGCCTTGGTCTGCTCGAGCTCGCGCTGCTTGTCGGAAATGGCGCGCTCGGCATCGAGCTGCGCTTCTTTCGAGCGACGCGCTTGATTGGCGGCGACGATCTCCGCGTTGGCCTGGGCTTCGGCGGCCGATTGGCGGCGGCGCGCTTCGGCGACCTCGGACTGCACGACCTTGATGTTCAGGGAATTGAAGATGAGACCGAGGTCGGTGAGCTCGCGCGAGCACGCTTTGCGAATGATCACGGCGAGCGGGTCGTCTTCATCTTCGGTTAGCCCTTCCGACGTCTGGACCAAGGCTCCGGGCGCTGCGTTAGGCCTGAGGGCCGTGCTGCCGGAGCCCGTGGTGGCGGGGATCGCGCGGGTCGGCGCCGCCTTGGCCGAGAAGAGCTGGTCGTGCGTGAGCAGGTTGATCGCGCGACGGCCGGAGCTCGAGAGCAGGTCGGTGAGCGTGCTGATCTGATCCGAGTCGGGCTTGGAGAAAAACCGATTGGCCGCTGTCTTGATGAGGGCGTCCGTGTCGCCCACGCACACGATGGCGCTGGCGAGCACGCGCACCTTGATCGGGCGCGCGGTCCCGCCGTCATCGATGTCCGCTGTCTGGTCGGTGATGTCCAGGTCGACGTTGATGACCTTGCTCGAGATCGTGGTGCCTGTCGTGAGGAGGGGAATCTCTTTGGATTTGCCCGGTCCGCGATAGATGACCGTTCCGCCGGCCAGCCAGCTCACGAGGCGGATGGTGCCGGCTTCGACGTTGCGCAGGAACCCCGCGACGATGAGCGGCATGCCGACGAACACGATGCCTAACACAACGGCGATGAGAACCCAGCCCGACAGGATGCCCGACATGTTCAGACTCCGTGAGATGAAAGAAGGGACCGGCTCAGTAGAGCGACACGGTGCAGCGATTGTGATCGGCGTCGACCGCGGCGATGCGAACGCGGTCGCCGGCGTGAACCATCGCTCCCGCGGCGCGCTCGGCCGGGAGCAGCGTCGCGAGCACTTGCACCACCTGGCCATCGAGCTCGATGGCGACGAGCCCTTGTCCGTGCGCGTCGAACGCGGTGACCGCCGTCGCGGGATCGGCCACGCAGCTCTCGAGCGTGAGGGCCGGGCGCGACGCGAACCGCATCGTGGCGTTCCACACCGGCCGCACGAGCGCGGCCTCGAAGATCAATCCGCCCGCGATGGCCGCGCCGGCGAGCAGACCCGAGCCGAGGGTGTTGCGGAGCAGCAGACCGGTGGCGCCGGTGCCTAACAGCACGGTGAACAGGACGCGCGGGGACATGAGCGACCAGAGCACGCGCGACGCGAGGCTGCCTCCGCCGGCGCGTGCGGTACGCCCGGTGCCTTGAGTGTGGGCGGCGCCCTGGCCTGGCGGGGCACCGTGCGTGTGCGTCGCGCCGTGCGCGGGGTGTCCACTGCGCACATGCGCGTGGCCGCCGTGCCGCCCGATGCCCGTGAGCGACATGCCGAGGAGGCCGAGGCCGCCTAACAGCAGGCAGAAAGTGTAGGGATCCATGTCGAATGTCGAAACAATCGCTCCGACAAACGTGTGCTTGCTCGGGTTAGACTTGAATTCGGCGAGATGCTCGCATGCCAGGGGTTGGCACGCGCCCGGACGCGCCGTCGCGAGCTACGCCTTTTTGCCGATCAACAGCACGTTCTTCCCGATGGGGGGAGGAACCAGACGTTCGAGTCGCCGCATCGTCGGCACGGCTAACTTATCGTACAGCGATACGCTGTTGTTGCCAAGAGTGTTCTGCAGCAGCACGTAGTTGATATACCACGGAATCATGCCGACGAAGTCGAAGTAGCGGACCTTGACAATGCTCAGACCGACCTCGCGGACGAGATTGCTCAGGCCCTTCGCCGTGTAGCGGCGATAGTGGCCCAACTGTTTGTCGAGTTTCGAGTACAGCCACGCCTGCGCCGGGACAAACAGGAGCGCGTGCCCGTTAGGCTTCAATGCGTCCAGCGCACTGATGAGCTCGGCGCGATCGTCTTCGATGTGCTCGAGGACGTTGATGTAGACCACGGCATCGAGGCCGATGTCGGCGTAGCGCGGGCCGAAGAAATCGTTGATGGCCACCGCGCGCTCTTCGCCTTTGAGTTCCTGCTCGAGGAACGGATACATATTCCGGGAAGGCTCGAAGGCGTACAGGCGCTTCAGGCCTTTCGCGAGCAGCATCTTTGAGACGCTTCCCATCCCGGCGCCGACCTCCGCGAGCGATTCGCCCAGGTACGGTTCGAACTCGTCGACGATCCACTGGTGATAGTTGACGGCGTGCGACATGGCCTCCAGTTCTTTGCCTGGATAGGACGGCAGAGTGTGGTGTGCCATGTCTGACGCGCAGTTAGGCGCCCTGCTGCCTATCGGCGAAGGAGGCACGTTCTCTTGGGCTGTCATTGACGGACGCGTGTCGCCTTGGCGAGCAGCACAGAGAGGTCAGCATCGGAGAGCGAGCGCCAATTCGCGGGGAACGGCGACAGCTCGCGGGTCTGTGCATCGTTGTTGAAAAGGAGAACCACTTTCGCGTCCGGCAGCGGCAGGTCGCGGTGGGCGACGGCCGACTGCACAAATTCCTCCTCGTACACCTCCCAGGGCAGACCATCCGAGTCGTGAAAGATCCGGCGTGCCCCATATGCGTACGGGGCGACAGCGTGCACGGGCGGCTTCGGACTGATGGCCTTGCTGGGGAGGTCTAACTCACCGGGACTCTCGGCGACGATCGGATTCGCCTCGGGCATCGCGTTGCTTTCATCGAGTACGATATCGCCCATGCCAGGTCGGATCTTGACAGGAAGGTTCCACTTGAAGTTGCGGCCACCTGCGCCAACCCAGTCGAGGGTGACGAGGCGGTAGGATCCGCGGGGTACAAAAGCCGTGCTGGCGCCGGCGCCGTCCGTGAGAAGCGCTACGCTGTCGCCATCGGGTGACACGAGCAACACGTGGACGTCTTGGATGGGATACGGGGGTAACGTCGCATCGCCGACGAACACGAAGACCTTGGTGTAGATCTTCTTATCCGGCCCGACGAGTCCGGCAGGCAACGCTTGTTGGGCGCGTGCCGCGCCGGCCGTGCCGATCAGCATGGCGATGCCAATGAAGGCGAGGCGTGATGTTTTCATGAATGCGCCATGCGAGCCGTCGAGTGGATGGTGAGCGAAACGAGACGGCGCGTCTCGCAACGCCCGTGCACGTGCGCTAGGCGCGTTTTGTACAGCGCAAGGCATAATTTTGCAGTCTTGCTGCCACACTTTGTGGCGCGGCGCCCTACGCACGCAGCCCATCCGAGGCGCCGACCGCGCTCTCGGCCCATTGGCCGCCTGCCTCCCCCCTACTACCTAACTATATGATTGCCGGAATTGCCCGCGGCACGTCTGACAATCCTTTGCCACTCCTCTTTTCTAGGAACGCTATGGGCCGCACCTTGTGCGCGCGTTGGGCATGACGCCGGCAGAGCTTGCCCGGTCGTCGGTGCCCCTCTCGTCCGAGGCGAGAGTCTTGACAACGACCGACACGGGTAAGGTCACTGACCGCTCGTGGCGATTGGCGCTTGGCTCTCGATGGATGTTGTGGGTAGGTATCGGCGCACTGCTGATGTTTGCGCTCGGCTTTGCCGCGCCGCTGGCCGATCCAGATCTTCCGATGCATCTCGCGACCGGCGCATGGATCGTGAAACACGCCGCGGTGCCTTGGGTCGAACCCTTTGCATGGACGCGTTGGGGCGCGCCTTACTATGCCTACTCATGGCTGCCCGAGGTCGTGTATCAGCTGGTCTACGTGCACGTCGGAGCAGCCGGACTCAGAGTCCTGCACGGCCTAACGCAGGTCGCGACGGGAGGCGCGATCCTGTGGCTCGCGTCGCTGCATCGTTGGAAGGTATGGACGGCGCTTTTTCTGATCTTTTTGACGGTCGTGACGTCCACGATCATCGCTGGCTTTCTGCGTCCCCAAGCGCTGCTTGTTCCGCTCATCCTGCTCTCTTGGGCGTGTGGGTTGCGTGTTCTTGATGGTTCCCGTCCGCTCCGATCAGCAGTGGTGCTGGCCGTGGTCGCGGCTCTGGCCGCGAACACGCATCTCCTTTTTCCTTTGACGGGACTGCCGTTCGCCATCGCGATGTCGCGGACCCCGTTCCCGACGCGTCGAGCGGCATTGGTCGCGCTGGCTCTCGTGGTGGGCTGGGTGGCGACACCGTATGGCCTGGTGTGGCCAGAGGTGTTCCGGTTCTACTTCGGACACAATCCGCTGTTCGACTACCCGTCCACCATAACGGAGTTCACACCCGGTTTCCGCTTCGCGTCCCACTATCCGCTTTGGATGTTCGTTGCAGCGCTGCTGGCCGTCACGCCGTGGGCGCTCTCCGACGCGAAAACCAGTCGGCGCGAACGGGTGGTCTTTGCAGGAATATGGTTCATCGGACTAGTGGGCTTCGCTATGGCGCTGCGCGCCATCGTCGTCTGGTGGTTTGCGACCCTGCCGATGCTGGCGCTGGTGCTCGAGCGCATTCCGGAACCCCGGACGCCGTTTCACCGGCGCGCTCTCTCGTTGACGTTCGCAGCACTTCCGGTTGCCCTCGTCTTGAACTTCGGTCGCATGGGCGAGCGGCTCGGCAAGGGCATCGTGCCGGCGCCGCGGGCGAGCGTCGAGCCCCTCGCCCAGTGGCTGGACGACCACGTGCGCCTAACGGGAGACGGCAGGCCGCGCATGCTCACGAATTTCGACTACGGGTCCTATCTCACGTGGCGCCTCCCTGCATACAGTATGTCGATCGATGGTCGCACGATCTTCCCCGACTCGGTCGCCGCGCCAGAGGCGTATCGCTTCGCCGATCAAGGGGCGTTTCCGTTAGGCCCGTGGCGTGAGGCCGACGTGGCGATCGTACCGCGCAACGTGCCCGTCGCCTCGGTGCTCGATACCGCAACTGGATGGATCCGCCTGGACAGTGTGCCGGCCGGGCGGGGCGTTCCACTCGCTTCAGGCCTCTGGGCACGTGAAGATTGGCTCCGCCGAACTGCGTCGAGCTCGCACCGCTAGCGTGACGCTCTCGGCCTCGGTGTGATCTGTGGCAGATGCCGGGACAGGGTGTTGCATCGGGGCATCGACATTTGCCAGGAAGCAACGCTAGACCGAGCTCTGCATTTACGCATGTTTAGCGTAAAAAAAGCCCTTCCACTTGGTCGTGTGCGACATGCGTTTCGCGGCCGCGCTACACGTGTGAACATCAAGCGTGTCAGAGACTTGTAAGGGGCGACCGCCGGCCTTCGTGGGCGATTGAGCGCGTCGTCCATATCCCACCATAAGGCAACGTGGCGCGCATCAAAATCGGTGTCGGAAGTAACCGGCAGGGTGCGACCAAGTCTTGCACAGCCGTTGGCCCGCACTAAGCCGGCGACTCCGCCGGTCGCTGCAAGTCGGGACTGACCGGAATTGGAAGGCCGGTCCTCTCCTGCCGCCGCATCATCCCTGGCTGTCTCACGCACCACCCCAAACCTTCCGTGGAGGAAGCAATGGCCCGCATCACCTCTCTGGTCCGCCACTTTGTCAGAAACGACGAAGCGGCAACGATGGTCGAGTATGCGCTCATGCTCTCGCTCATCGCGATCGTCTGCATCATCGCCGTGACCGCAATCGGTACGAACGCGAACACGATCTTCAACAACATCGCGAACAACCTGCCGGGTGGCGGTTGAGCCGACTGCGTCCGATCGCATGCGATGCGAGACGTCGCATGCGATCGGGACGTCGGATGTAGAGAAAGGATTCTTCACATGTTTGCGCACTCGTGGGCGGCAGCGTGTTTCGGCTGTGCGTTCACCCTGCTGCTGGTCCTCGCCATCGCGTCGGATGTTCGGCACCGCCGCATTCCGAACGCGCTGGTGGTCGCGACGATCTCGTTAGGCATTGCGTTCGCGTTGTCGACGCTCGGCGTCGTGCGGGGATCGATGGTCGCCGCGGAAGGAATGGTCGTCGGATTGGCGCTCTGGCTGCCCTGGTGGTGGTTCGGGATGATGGGGGCCGGTGACGTGAAGTTCTTCGCGGCAGCCGCGGCGTGGCTTGGACCGCGCGGCGCGCTGAGCGCGGCACTCGTCACGGCACTGTTGGGCGGTGTGCTCGGTATCGCCTGGGTGCTGGCGCGGAAGCTCGTACGGAGCAGCGCAGGCGACGGACGCACGGTCGCCGCCGAGGAGGGCGCCGGTGCAAGGCGTGCGACGGTCACGCTGCCGTACGGCGTCGCCATGGCGTTGGGGTTGGGCGTGGCGGCATGGATTCCACTCATTCGTTAGGCAGAGGACACGGTATGCACCACATCCGGAGTTTTCGATCCAGCGATGCCGCGGCCATGGTGGAATTCGCCATCGTGCTGCCGATCATCCTGCTCATGGCCTTCGCCATCGTCGATTTCGGCCGCGCCTTGTACACGGTGAACAACCTGACCGCCGCCGTTCGCGAGGGGGCACGTCTTGCCTCCGTGCAGATCAGCCCGGACCCGACCACGGCCGGCTCCCAGTCCGCCGTGAGCACCGCGGTGAAGAACTATGTGCTTGCCTTCGGCGGCAACGCCGGCGCACCGACGGTCAGCGAGACGTTCTCGGGAACGGTGCCTAACCTGCAGTCGATCACCGTCCAGATCACGAGCTATCCCTTTACGCCCATTACCCCGTTGGCGAACCTGATCGGGTTAGGCACGGTCACGTTTTCGCCGTCGGCGACGTTTCGCTGGGAAGGCGCGCCGTGATCGGCGCCTGTCTTGAAACACGGTCACGCACGTTTTCTCACAACCTGTAGTCACGAGACACTGGCGGTCACATGGCGGAGCGACGTTACACCACGGTCTTCTACGCTGCGATCCTCACCGGACTGGTCGCGACGTACGGCGTGTATCGATATCTGCAGCAGGCGAAAGCCGCGAGCCAGGTGCAGATGCAGTCGGTGGTCATCGCAGCGCGCGATGTTCCCGAAGGCGAAAAACTGGATCGCCTCGCACTCTCCCTCGCGCAATGGCCCATGGGCACGGCGCCCGAGAGCGCGTTCACGAACATCGATTCGGTCGTGGGACGAGTGGTCCGTATCCCCGTGTTCAAGGGCGAGGCTGTGGTTCCTGGTCGCCTGGCGCCGGCGGGGACGGGCCCCGGACTCGAGGTGAAGATCTCGGCCGGCATGCGTGCCATGGCCGTGAAGATCAACGACGTGGCGGGTTTGAGCGGCTTGATTCAGCCGAACAACCGGGTGGACGTGTTGGTCACGCTCAAAGCCAACCCACAGCAGAACACCAAGGAAGAAGCGAAGCTCTTCATGAGCAACATGCGTGTGCTCTCCGTCGGGACGCAGGTCGAGCGTGGCGATGACGGCAAGCCGATTCAGGCGACGACGGCAACCCTCGAAGTCACGCCGCAGCAGGCGGAGCAGCTCGCGGTCGCGATGAACGAAGGGACGATCCAGCTCGTGCTCCGCGGCTTCGGCGATCCAGACTCGATCAAGACTCCGGGCGCGACCGCGGCGGATGTGCTCGCGCAACTGCGCACGGGCGCCGTGCGGGTCGCGGAGCAAGACCCGCCCAAGCACACGCGCGTGCGTGCGCGGCCACAGCCCGTGGCGGCGCCGCCGGTTCGGATGGCGGCCGATCCGCCGCCCAGGCCGGATTCGATCGTCGTGCGCGTGTACCGCGGTGACAAGCTCACACAGCAGAAGTTCGATCAGAAGGACAGCGTGCAACACTAACGGATCGCACGGTGTGGTCGTCGGCGCGATCGACTTGAACTTTCAGTGGAGGATCGGACGTTGAGCGGTCAGAGACTGGCCCGGCGCAGTGTGGCGCTGAGCGCACTGTGCGCGGGCCTCTTCGTGGGCGTGCCGCTAGCCGCCCAACAGACGGTGGCGAATGCGGCGGACACGGCGATCATGAACGTCGACCTGCCGTTAGGCAGATCGTACCCGATCAGCACGTCGTCCACGATCACCCAGGCGTCCGTCGCCAACCCGGATGTCGCCGACGTGGTCGTCATCGGCACGCGGGACGTGGTGATCAACGGGCACGGGCCCGGCGTGACCGACGTGATCCTCTGGCAGGCGGACGCTCCGCTCCAGCATTACCGCATCTCCGTCCACTCCGCCGCCGATGAAAAGCAGGTCGTGCTGGCGGTGAAGTTCGCCGAAGTGCGGCGCAATTTCCTTCGATCGTTAGGCCTGTCCGGACTGTACCGCGATAACCACAACCGCGTGGGAACAGGGCGATTCAATACCGACAACGTATTCGATCCGAGCGGCAAAATCGTCCTTCCGTCCACCGGCGTAGGCTTTGGAACCGTGCTCTCGGACTTCGGGACGAGCAACTTGCTCGGCCTCCTCGAGGCCGACGAGCAGACGGGTAATGCGCGTATTCTCGCCGAGCCGAGCGTCATGACGTCGAACAAAGACTCGGCGAGCTTCCTGGAAGGCGGCGAAATACCAATTCCGGTCGTACAGAACACGGGAAGCAGTGGAGTGCCAACGATCACGATTGTGTGGCGCGAGTTCGGAATTCGACTCAACTTCGCCGCTGAAGTCGTGAGCGACAGCCTCGTTAGGCTCCACATCCGTCCCGAGGTATCGAGTCTCGACTTCACCAACGCCATCGAGATTTCCGGCTTCAAGATTCCGGCGCTGCGCACGCGGCACGTTGAAACGACCGTCGAAGTGCGGCGCGACCAGAGCTTGATCATCTCCGGGCTGTTGGATGATGAGCGGACCAAGACGAAGGATGGTCTTCCGTTCCTCAAGGACATCCCCGTCCTCGGCATGCTGTTCTCGAGCACGAGCTGGCAACGGGATGAGACCGAGCTACTCGTAGTGGTGACGCCGATCGTCACGGACCCGATGCACCCGCGGCCGCAAGATCTGATGCACCTGGCGCCCGACACTATTCTGCCGGCACGTGGCGCGATCCAGCCGCGCCTTCCGGCGATGCCCAAGCCGTAGGGGGAATCACGAATGCCACGCAGTGCGCTCATCGTCTCCGGTGCAGCCGGACCGCAAGATGTCGCCAACGGTGTGTTGGGCCGCTTCGGTTTCGCGCCGGCACAATCGGCCTTGAGCCTGTCCGACGCGACATCTCGGCTTCGCACCGAGCGTTTCGATCTCGTCGTGGTGCCGCTCCACGGGATGAGTCAAGTGGACTTGGCGGCGCTCGATCGCGAGACGAGGCGCCATGGTGCCTGCGTGATCGGTACGGCAGCGCAGTCCGATCCCGAGCTGATTCTCCGCGCCATGCGCGCGGGGATCAGCGAGTTTCTCGTCTACCCTCCCGATCCTAAAGATCTCGCGGCGGCCGTCGATCGACTGATGCGCCGCGTGCATTCCGATGCCAAGGCGGGGAGCACCATCGCCGTGTACAGCGCCAAGGGCGGCGTCGGCACCACGAGCATCGCCGTCAATCTGGCGTTCGCACTGGCCAAGGCGCATCCGGAAGGACACGTCGCCCTCATGGACCTGATGCCAGGGGGCGGCGACCTGCGCGCGATGCTCGACCTCAAGCCGACGTACGACATCAGTGACGTGTTAGGCAAAATCGACAAGCTCGATGGTGAGCTGTTGCGGTCGCTGCTCACTCCCGCTTCTGGAACAAGCGGCGTGTGGGTGCTGCCGTCGTCGGAAAACCCGGAAAGCATCGAGACGATGGATGCGACGGCCGTGTCGACGTTGCTGGAGCAACTTCGCCATTATCACACCTTCACGGTGATTGATTGCGAGCACGCGATGAGTGACCGGACGTTGGCCGCGCTCGATGCTGCCGACCGGATCGTGCTCGTGACGCAGCTCAACGTGCCCGCGTTGCGCGCCACGCAGCGCACGCTCGGTCTCTGCCAGCGGTTAGGCTACGCCGAGGACAAGGTGCACGTGGTGGTGAACCGGTACCAATCCTCGGATGTCGTCTCGACGGGCGACGCGGCATCGGTACTGGGTCGCGACATCTTCTTCAAGATTCCCAACGACTATCGCACATCGTCGGCGGCGCTCATGAAGGGCGTGCCGGTGCGCGAGCTCGATGCGTCATCGCATCTGTCATACGCGTACGACGGGTTGGCCAGCCGCGTGAATGGGGGCCCGACCCAAAAGGGCGGCGGTCGGCGTGGGCTGCGTCTGGGTAAACTCTTCGGCCGTGGGAGCAAATGATGGCTGGCTCACTTCGCGACAGGTTGCTCGGCCGGGCGGCGCCCGGCATAACGACGATTCGTCCGACGCCTAACGAGAACGGCAAGGCGCCGCCGGCTGCCGAGCCGGAGACGTCGCCTGATGGTGCGTCCTCCGGGATGTTCACGCCGACACGTGGAGATGCTCCGACGCTTACGCCCGTGGAGCAGCTCAAGCTCGAGCTGCACAGGCGTCTGATCGAGCGGCTGGACCTGGAGGCGCTGGAGCGCATCTCGGATGAGAGCGTGATCGTGCAACAGATCCGCCAGGCGATCGGCGAGCTGCTGCGCGGCGAGTCGACGCCCTTGAGTCACGCCGAGCGGGAAGAGGTGGTCGACCAGATCGTGTACGAGGTCATCGGTCTGGGTCCGATCGAGCCACTGTTCCGCGACAGAGCCGTCACCGACATCCTGGTCAACGGCCCCAAAGAGATCTACGTCGAGAAGCAAGGCCGGTTATCGCGGGCGCTCACGTCTTTCCGCGACGACGCGCACCTGTTGGCGATCATCGATCGCATCGTGAGCCGCGTTGGGCGGCGTGTCGATGAGTCGTCGCCAATGGTCGATGCGCGGTTACCGGATGGGTCTCGCGTGAACGCGATCATCCCGCCGCTCGCCATCGACGGTCCGGTGCTGTCCATTCGTCGGTTCGGCGCCGAGATCACGGTGCAGAAGCTGGTCGAGTACGGCTCGCTCACCGAAGACATGGTGAACCTGATGGCGGGCTGCGTGCGTGCGCGGCTCAACATCTTGATCTCGGGCGGTACCGGCGCCGGCAAGACCACGCTGCTCAACGCGCTCAGCTCGTTCATTCCGAGCGCCGAGCGCGTGATCACCATCGAAGATGCGGCCGAGTTGCGGCTCCAGCAGGAACACATTGTCCGTCTGGAAACCCGTCCGCCTAACTCGGAAGGAAAGGGCGAAGTGGTGGCGCGCGACCTCGTCAAGAACGCGCTGCGTATGCGTCCCGATCGCATCATCGTCGGCGAAGTGCGATCCGCCGAAGCGCTGGACATGCTGCAGGCGATGAACACGGGTCACGAGGGCTCGCTCACGACCATCCACGCCAACACGCCGCGGGATGCCTTGGCACGCCTCGAGACGATGATTCTGTTCGCCGGAACCAACCTGCCTAACCGGGCAATGCGCGAGCAGATTTCGTCGGCGCTCGATCTCGTCATTCAGGTGTCACGCTTGACGGACGGCACGCGCCGCGTGACGAGCGTGACCGAAGTGACGAGCATGGAAGGCGAGGTCATCACGATGCAGGAGATTTATCGCTTCCGGCGGCGCGGCATCTCGTCCGAGGGCAAAGTCGTGGGCCAATACGAAGCGACCGGCGTTCGCCCCCAGTTCGTCGAGCGCTTGCAAATCGCCGGTGTCGATCTCCCGCCGCACTTGTTTGCGGAGAGTTGAGCCATGATGGCCTTCGTGCTCCTCGCGGTGTTCGCCGGCACCATGCTGCTGATCGTGGCAGCGTACGTGCTGGTGAACCGGCGTCGCTTGGCGGCCGCCGACGCGTTGCGCGACCGGTTGGCGCCGGCGATGGCAGGCGGCGCCTCCGCGACGATTCTCAAGGACGACAAAGCGAGCGACATTGCGGCGCTCGACCGGCTGCTCGCGGGCAAAGGACTCACGGCCGCCCTCACCCAGCAGTTGGAGCGCGCGGGCTCGCGGATGAGTGTCGGCGAATTCGTGCTGCTGACCGCGTTCTGCGGCGGTGTGGGGCTGCTCCTTGGGCGGCGCTTCGGCCTGCTGGCCATGCCGTTCCTCGCCGTGCTGCTCGGCGCCATTCCGTATTTCATCGTGAAGCGCAAGCAGGTAGCGCGCCTCAAGGCATTCCAGGCGCAGCTTCCGGAAGCGATCGACATGCTCGTAAATGCGATGAAATCGGGCTATTCGCTCCAGGCAGCGATCAAGTTCGCCGGCGACGAGATGCCGAGTCCGTTAGGCCCGGAGTTCGTTCGCGTCTACGACGAGCAGCGTCTGGGGAGCGAGATGCGCAACGCGCTCGTCGGCCTGCAGGAGCGCATGGATACGCTCGATTGCAAGATGTTCGTCACGGCGTTGCTGCTGCAGCGTGAAACCGGGGGCAACCTGGCCGAAGTGCTCGGTACGTTGGCCGTGCTCATGCGCGAGCGTGTGGGCCTTCGTGGCCACATCGAGACGTTGACCGCGGAGCCGAGGCTCTCGGCGATCGTGCTGTCGCTTCTGCCGCTGGTGCTGTTTGCCGGTGTGGTCATGCTCAACCCGGATTACCTGTCGCCGCTGTGGACGACCCCGTTCGGGCGGCTGCTCATGGTGTACGCTCTCATGTCCATGCTGTTCGGATACATCGTGCTTCGAAAGATCGGCAACATCGATATCTAGGAACCCGAGATGCCGCTTCCACTGATTGCCCTCATCGCGCTGCTCGTTGTCGCCGCGGGCACCGCCGCGTTCGCGGTCATTCGCGACCGCGAGCGCCGGTCATTGCTCGAGCGAGCAGGCGGTGCGTCCGATACGTCGCCGCTTCTGCTCAAGAACGCGCAGCAATCGTTAGGCGGCCGCATCGCGGCCTGGCTGCTCGAGCGGGCCCCGGAATCGTGGCGATCCAAGAAGGAGCGCGTGGACAAACTCGTGCACGCTGGATACGACCACGCGGCTGCACCCGTGATCTTCGTCGTGGTGCGACTGGCGTGTTTGATCGGACTGCCGGCCATTGCTCTCTTGTTTGTGCCGCGCCACAACCCCCTGATGTTCATTGCGAGTATGGCACTCGCGGTCGTCATCGGCGGCATTTTGCCGCAGGCGTACGTGGATCGGCGAGCGGCGATGCGACAAGAAAAGCTGCGTCGGGCGATTCCAGATTCTCTCGACCTGCTGGTAGTCTGCGTCGAGGCGGGCGTGAGCTTGGATGCAGCCATCGTCCGTGTCGCCAAGGAGATGCAGCTGCTGCATGCCGATCTGTCCAATGAGCTGCTGATCGTCCATCGGCGTGTCAACGCGGGTGTGCCGCGCGAGCAAGCCTTGCACGGATTGTGGGAGCGGACTGGCGTCGAGGACCTGCGCGGGCTGGCAGCCAACATGATCCAGAGCGAGCGGTGGGGAACGTCGATCGCAACTGTTTTGCGAGTGTACGCCGAGGCCCTTCGCCGCAAACGGAAACAGCTGGCGGAAAAGCGCGCGGCGACGGCGCCGCTCAAGATGACGATCCCGCTGGCGGCGTTCATCTTTCCAGCCATCTTCGTTGTGTTGCTCGGTCCCGCCATGATCAAGATCGTCGGGATGTTCAAGAACATCGCGCACTGAACGAGAACCTTCGGAGGCCGGTATGATGGATCAGAAAAGCAGACGCGGAGCGACGATAGTCCTCGTAGCGATCTTGATGACCGTCATCATCGGATTCGCAGGAGTCGCGATCGATTTGTCGCGGCTGTATGTAATGCGCGCCCAGCTCCAGACCACTGCCGACGCCACGGCCGTTGCCGGCATCGTGGAGGTGAAGGACAAGCGGCCGACGAATGCGCCGACGGCAGCGTTGAACTACGTGCCGCCGAACAAGGTCGAGCAGCAGACGGCCACGATGGCAGTCGCGAACGTCGAAGGCGGGTCTTGGGACTTCGCCACGAACACCTTCACGCCGCTGGCGTGGACCGATCCGGCTCTCAACGCCGTCCGCACGACGGCCAGCTACACCGCCGGCTATACGCTGGCGCGTGTGTTCGGCGTGACGACGAAACTGGTCCAGGCGCGCGCGGTTGCCGCGTTAGGCTTCGTGGGCACCAACGATTGCTTGCGCCCGTGGGCCGTGAGCTATCAGACGATTTTGAACGCGTTGTATCCGCCTGCCGGAACGAAAGACCCGAGCTACAATCTCACGGCTCAGGACATCCAAACACTGACCGGCATGTCCTACCCGGCGGATTCCATCACGCTGCTGCAGGGAACCTCGAACCAACTCTCGCCTGGCAATATCTCGCAGGTCGTCGTGAACAATCCTTGGAACGGCAACAACTCGTACAAGAACGCGATCAACGCATGCTCCAACCTCCCGATCGGGCCGGGAACGTGGCTCGATGGCGACCCCGGTGTCGGTGGAGGACAAACGGCTAGCGCGCTTCACCAATTCTGCCAGGCCAACGGCGGCGTGCAGGGGAGCGGCCAGAACTTCAAGTGTCTCGGCCAGCCGAAGATCAAGCTCGCGATGTGGGATCAATCCAATGGGTCGCCAGGCAACAACCTCATGCTGCGCGTCAAGTACGTTGGCGTATTCGCCATTGTCGGATTCAAGGGAGGATCGGGGCCGGATCAGATTGCGGGATATTTCACGTCGATGGCATCGAGTGGCGGATTCAGCGTGAATCCGACGCCGATCACCGGCGCGATCTCTCTGGTCCAATAGGGTCGACATGCGGGCCGGCGATGCGACGATGCGCGCCAACTCGACAGCGGTCGCGAGCGTTAGGCAGTCGCGGCCGCTGTCAGACTGGGTTGGCTGTGCGTGCTTCGCGGCGTTCGCGCTTCTATTCCCGCTGACGGCGGGACGGTTCGGGTTGTTGCTGCTGCCGCCGATGCTTTACGAGTTGGCCGTCGCCGTCACGTTCCTGATTCGCGGTCGCGCGAGACGGTCGTTGCAGGGCGCCGTGCCTCGGGCGGCCGCATATCTCGCGACGTTCTGGATGCCGCTGTTTTTCTGGATTGCGCTGCGTTGGGCGCCAAACTTGGTGCCGAGCTCGCCGTCGGGGACGCTCCGAATGGCTGGCGCCAGCCTGTGGTTATTCGGCTCTGTGATTGCCTTCTGGCCCGTGTGGCATCTACGTCGCTCGTTCAGCATTGAGCCGGCGGCGCGAGAGCTGCGCACCGACGGACCATATCGAGTCGCGCGCCACCCGATCTACGCGACGCAGATTCTCATTTATACCGGGGTCTTTCTGCTCCGGGCGTCGCCTGTCGCCGGTCTGGCGCTTCTGGGGTGGCTCGGAGTGGTTCGCGTTCGGATCGGCTACGAGGAGCGCATCTTGCGCGAAGAGTATCCCGAGTACGAGCTGTATCGGTCGTGTGTCGGCGCATTCGGCCCCTGGCCGGCGGCGCGCCACGCCACGCCGGCACGATAATCTTCCGTTAGGCAGCCACGACACGTTGGCCGCAGGCGGCGCGGCCGAACCAGCACGCCGCCGCCGGAGATCACCATGAGCGAGCACGCGGCTGCCACCCCCGGAGTCACCACAGGCCTGACGGCCGCAGGCGCATCCGCGCCGCGCGATGTAGGCGCAGAAGAAGATCGCGAACGGGTGCAGACCGCAGTCGGCGACAGCTACCGCGTCGGCCGTCGCATCGGACAGGGGCAGGTGAGCGCGGTGTTCCGCGCGATCCGCGCCGGCAAACACACGGAAGTCGCGCTCAAATTACTCGACATCGACGGAACGGCGCGCCCCGATCTCGTTCAGCGCCTGGCGGATCTGACGCACCGCACGATGGGCCTCGTTTGGGATACGGCCGTCGTCCCCGTCACCCTCGAGGAATACGGGTCGACGGTGCTGATCGCGATGCCGTTCATCGAAACGGGAAGCGTGGGCACGGTGCTCGCCGCGGGCGAGCAGCTGCCCGTGAAGCGGGTGCTCGAGCTCGTCGCGCAGGTCGCGGAGGCGCTCGACGTGCTTCAGGACCGCGGCATGAGTCACCGCGGCCTCACGCCGGAAAACATCCTCCTCGGGCGCGAGGACAAGGCGTGCCTAACGGACGTCGGCATCACCGACCTGATTCTCTCCGAGAGCGGCGCGCACGGCGCCCGGCTGTCCAAGGCGCGCGCGTACGCGGCGCCCGAACAGCGCCGCGGTAAGCACGTGGACGGACGCGCCGACCAATACTCGCTCGCTGTGATCGCGTACGAGCTGCTCACCGGGCGGCGGCGCATTGGCTTCGACTCCGTCGAAGGCATCGATACCGTCGCGCCGATCGAGGTTCTGGCCGATGCACCGCTCAGAAAAGATCTTCCGCTCTACGCCAACCTCGCGTTGCGGCGCGCGCTGAGCGCGAGTCCGGGCAACCGGTTCCCGACATCAACGGCATTCGCCGACGCGTTGGCGGGTGAGCTCACGGCTGTCACGGGGCTTCCGACAAAGCGTGCACGGTTCGAGCTGACGCGCCGGCGTCGTGTGTTCGCGACCTTCGGCGCGGTCATGGTCGTGTTGGGGTTCATCGCAGTCGTCGACCCGCCGTTTCGAGCGGGCATCCGCGATGCGTGGCGCAGCGTCGTCGGACGGTTCTCGGTTCCCGCGGCGCGCGTCGACTTGAACGTGACGCCGACGACCGGCACGTCGGCATCGATTCCTGCGTCGTCACCGCCTAACCGTTCGGGTGCGAATCAGCCGCTATCCAGCGCAGCGCCGGGATCGGCGGCGCCGGCATCGCGAGCCGGTGCGCATCAGCCGGGGAACAGCGGTACGCCCACCGCGTCGACGCAACCATCGGCAACGAAGAATCCCGTTACAGTCCGTCTTGGTCCGTCGTCGCCGGCGCCGACCACGACGGACACGACGCGCGCCAAGGGCGATGCGTTGGCGCCGGGCAAGGGAGCGCTCAAGGGCGCACAGTCATGGCTGAGCCGCCTCGTGTCCCACATTCTCCCAGGGAATGCAACGGCTGGATCGTACGTCCGGGTGACGGTCGACGGCGGCACGGCACTGGTCGCCATCGACGGGATCCCGCGTGGCGCCGCGCCGATGGTGGCGTCGGTCGGCGCGGGCCACCACACCGTGACGATCGTCGGATCGGGGTCTTATGACGCCTCGTCGTTAGGCATAACGGCGTCGCCGGGCGATACGGTGCTCGCCGCCTTCCACGCCGTCTCGAAGCGTTAGGCAGGTCCGAATAAGGGCGTACCAGCAGGGCCGCCACCGTGAACGCGGCGGGCGTCGCTCCGGTCCACGCGACGTGGTCGGCGGCGGCCACCGTTGGAGTGGCCGCGCACGTCACGCCTAACGTGCGAATGAACGGCAGCGATCGGCCGCCCCGCACCAGGATCCGGCACGGCGCCGTGACGAGCGTTATCGAACCAGCTCTGACGCGCGTGCCCGTTTCCGTCTCACCCGTCTCGGTATGAGACCGAGGGTACTGCGCTACTGCGGCGTGGCCACCTGCTGCGGCACTCCGCGAAACGCCGCCTGCAGCGTGTTCCCCAACGCGCCGTAGAGGTTCGATCCCCAGCAGTACGCGGCGCCCGCGAATGTGATGCCGCATACGTGGCTGTTTCCGGCGCTCAGCCGGGCGAAGGAAAGTCCGCCCAAGACGAGAACGGGGGAAGGCGCGAAGCTGCCACTTCCGCTGAACGGCCCGATGCCTAACGTCAAGTTGGTGTTGTCGCCCCAGCAGTAGGCGGCCCCCGATTGCGTTACAGCGCACGTGAAGCGGCTTCCACTGGTGATCTGTGAGAAGGTCAGGCCGCCCGCAACCAGTACCGGCGTGGCCCCTCCGACACCAGTCGTTCCGTTGCCCAACTGCCCGAGGTCGTTGGCGCCCCAGCAATACGCCGCTCCGGTCGTGGCGAGGGCGCAGGTGTGGTCGGCGCCAGCACTGACGGACGCGAATTGCACACCGGCAGGCGCGTTCACTAAGAGCGGCGCGGTGCTGCAAACCTGTCCACCTGCGCACGATTCGGTTGCGGCCGTGCTGCCGAGCTGGCCGCGCGAGTTGAGCCCCCAACAGTAGGTAGCCCCAGTCGTGGCGACCCCACACGAATGCGTGGAATCCGCGGAGATCACCGCGAACGACACGGGCGTGCCGGCAACTTGGTCGACAATCACTGGGATCGGAGTGGTCGAATTCTCCACGCGTCCATCGCCTAACTCGCCGAACTTGTCCTGGCCCCAGCAGTATGCCGTACCGTCAGTCGTTAGTCCGCACGCATGAAAGCCACCTACGGACACCGTACTAAACTTCAGTGCGCTTGTGACCAAGTGCGGAGGCGCGCCGGCGCTAACTTCGCCGTTTCCAAGCTGTCCTTCGTTGTTGGACCCCCAGCAATATGCCCGGCCGTCAGATGCGACACCGCAGGCAGATGAGTCACCCGCACTAACGACTGTAAAGGAGAGGCCCGGGCCGAAGCGTAGCGGATCAATCGAACACGGCCGATCCTTTTGAATCACGGTTGTGTCCTTCTGCACGGTGTTGCCGCTTTCAAAGCACAACGAGTCAGCCACCGCACCCAGCTGACCTTGGTCGTCAATACCCCAGCAATAGCCGCGACCCAGAGAAATGACTCCGCAGGTGAGTTCGAGTCCCGTCGCGATCGTCGTCGCGCCGGGAGAACTAGTAGCGAGAAATACTCTCGGAAGCACGACGATTTGCGAGGATGCCGTCGCTCCCTGACCAGTCGCCGAAATACTCGCACTACCTGCAGAGGCCGTTCGCACGGTCGCGGTGGAGTCGCCGGTGGGCGCCACCGTCGCGATCTGCGTTGCACTGCTGGACCACGCGAACACAACGCCTGACAACGGCGACCCGCTCCCATCGCGGGCCAACGCACTCATCAGCAGGGTGTCGCCCGCCACCAGCGAATCGATCGACGGCGTAACGACGACTGTGCCGACGTCAGAGAGCACGGTCACTTTGACCTTCGAGGTCTGGCCGCAAGAGGTGACACTGACGGTGGTTGTACCGACGCCCTCAGCGCGCACCAGTCCGGAGTCTGTCACGGTCACCACCGCCTTGTCGCCCGAGCCGAACGTGAAAGACACGTCCGTGCGTGGCGCACCGAAGCGGTTGAGCGCGGTCTCCGCAAGCTTGACGGAATCGCTCACCCGCGGCGGGGAGCGAAAAAACAGGGTCACGGTCGTGGGCGAGACAAGAATGTTCGAAACGGGGTTCGAGACGTCGCAAAGGCCGGCTACGCCGGTGGCGGTGTCTCCGCTACATGCAATGGCGGCGCTCAAGCCCGCGAGGCCGAGCACCAGGAGTGACCGCCGTGCCACGTGATTTCCCTCCGATGGGATGGACGTCGTTGTCCGAACGCTGGATGCGCGGTCGTAAGGACCGCACCGTTGGGCGGTTCTGACATAGCATTCCACGGGCCAATGACTAACGCCGCGATCCCGCATCGAAGGAGCGTTAGCCCGCGCACAACGGCGTCCTTTTCTTCGATTTGCCTCTGGTGGAGGTCGCATGTTGCAGGCTGTCGCGCCCCTTGTTGAGCAGTTGCTACACGGGCGCCGGCGCCTCGATGCAAAGCGGCGAGTGCCACTGAATCGAGCACTCGCCGCCGACAGACCCTTCCAAGTATTCCGAGTCCGACTGGATATCAGGGTCCTACAGTTACTCCCGTCACCGTGAACGCGGCCGTCGTGGTCCCGCCCGACGCGACGTGTTCGGTGGCCGGCACCGTTGGGTTCGTCGTAATGGTCACGCCCGATGGCGCCGTGAAATCGAGCGAATAGTCGCCCGGCGCCAAGAACGGGAACGAGGCCGTGAACGTGCCGCTTCCCCCATCCGTCAACGCAACCTCATGCGTCGAGTTGTCACTCGCCGTGACCACGGCAGTGAGATCGCCGAGCGTCAAGGGATTTCCATTCACCATCGGCATCGTAACCCCTTGAGCAAGCGTGACCGACACCGTCAGTCCGCCTGTCGTCTCGAAATCCGTAGCAGTGACCACCGGGTGCATGACCCACTGGCCCGACTGGCCTGCCGCATGACCGAAACTCTGGGCCACGTTGAAATCGACGAGCACGATCTTCTCGCCCTGCGTCAGGGTGGCGTCCGCCGAAGGCAGATTCACCTTGAGGCCGCTCTGCCCAAAGCTGGGCATTTGCAGCATGCCGGTCACGTGCGCGCCCGAGGGCAGCCCCGCGTAGTCCGTGGATGAGGCGTAGATGCTCGACGTTCCATCGCCGTTGTCGACTTCGATGTACGCACCCGTGATGACAAAGCGCAGCTGTGCGTACGTACCGGGCGGCACGACAGCCTGCGTCACCAAGTCGGCTGTACTGCCGGCGAGCTTCGTGAGGTCGGTGGTCACCGGCGTATTCATCAACACCGTGCTGCCGTGGGTGCCCTGCAGGTCGATTTCAGAGATCGTGACGACGGCGGCTTTGACATCGCCGGGCGCGTCCGTGAGCCGTACCGAGAAGGTGGACGCGCCGCCCGCGGTCGCGCTGCCGCCGCAGGACGCGATCACGCCTAACGCAAGGCATCCGAGTGCGCCAAGGGCCGAACGAGCGATACGGAGGTGCCGAACTACCGACATGGTGACCTCACGGTTTGCCGGGATGCGGCGGTTTACCTGCTGGATTGCCGTGGCTCTTCGCGTTGCCGTTGGCGGGTACGCTGGGCGGCGGACCATTCCCGATGCCCGTACCGTTGGCATTCGCTGGGTGATCGCCTGCCTCGTGCTTCACCTGGCCTGGCGCCGCGTCGCTGTTGCTGGTCGCTTGCGCCGGAAGCGATTCGAGATCGGCGTCGCTCGCCCCGGCGGCGAGGCGCTGCTTCACGCGCGCCAGCGCATCCGATGACGCCACGCCGTGCGACGTCAAGCTGCCTAACACATACAATGGCACACTGAGCGAGCGCCCCGACGGCGCGCTCTTCGCGATCGCGCTCACGTCCTGCCCATCCACACCTTCGCGCATCGCCTCGGCGCCGGCTTCCACCTCGTCATTCGACGGAGCGCTGCCGCGCGCCGCCTCCAACAACGACTTCACCTCCGCCTGGCGTTGGGCCTGCTCGGCAACCGAGTGCTCGATGTCGCCCGGCGCGATGCCGCGCGCGC
This sequence comes from Gemmatimonadaceae bacterium, assembly GCA_035277485.1. GTDB lineage: Bacteria > Gemmatimonadota > Gemmatimonadetes > Gemmatimonadales > Gemmatimonadaceae > JADGGM01. The sequence continues at coordinate 21,815 of DATEKK010000163.1, read as the reverse complement.
TGAACTTGAGCGCGCGCTGCGCAAGCGCCTCCGCGGCCAGTCCGTGCGCACGCGCATCCTCGATCGTCGCGATCACGCGATCGGCAATGTCGGCGGGCAGAACCTGACGCAGCTTGACCGACGGATCGACCGCGGGCGGCGCACTGGGTGCCTGCGCGGCAAGCGCCGATCCGGAGGTGATGCCTAACAATGCGATGAGGCGTGCCCAACGATGGAGTTTCATAGTCCGATCCTCGAACCAGTTCCGCCGGCACCATTGCCGATCGGATCAGCAGGCCCCGAAGCCCTTCTGCGAGAGTGACTCCCTGCAACAGCTCGGGAGTCACCGTCTTTACCGCGTGTTAACGTGTGCGGTTTGTGCGTCACCTCACATCCCACACTCCGGCGGTCACGCCGAACTCGTCCGTAACACTCACGAGTCCGGGCGGAACGACCCACTTTTGCCCGTCCACACGCAGGCTCACCTGATGGATTCCCGGCGCCACCGTGAACGTACCCGTCCACCAGCCTGCACGATCCCGCGACAATGCGACCGGACTCCAGTTCGTCACGTCGCTGGCGAATTCGACAAGCCGCGCATGTGGTGCGTGCACGCGGATCGTGCGCTGCGTCCCCGCGCCCTCTACATCGAAACCTTCGATCATACCGGCGTCCGCTGAAGCGGCGCCCGACTGCTCGCTCAAGTCGGTCCCCGAACTGGTCGGAATGCGCGATCGCCACATGGGGTGCACGCTCAGTCGCACGCCGAGCGATACGTAGCGGCCGTTGGGAAATCCTTGTGCGATGTCCGGCGGATACAGACCGGCGTCGGCCGAGATTCCGATGCGCGGCCCCACCCAGTACAGGGCGCCGGCCGAACCCCACGTGCGGCCCCGCGACGCCGCGGCGAGTGCGTGTCCCGCTCGCGCGCCGAGCGATGCGCGCAGCTCGAGTCGTGCGCGCGCCCACCGAGCGGCGGCCTCGAAGTCGGTGTACTGGATGCTGTCGTCGATCGCGGTTGGCGTGGCGCTGAGATTGGCCGTGAGTGCGTGACGGCCGAGCCAGATGCCGGCGTCGGCCAGCACGAGCGAGTGCCCCGAGAACCCGTCCCACGCGCGGCCGGCGCCGCCGCCTAACCAGGCACCCCACGCGGCGCGCGTCAGGTCGACGCGGGCGAATCCCTCGAGCTGACCGGTTTGCGTTCCATCCTGGCGATCGGATCCGGCGGCGTCGACGTCGAACTCCCCGCGCAGGGGTCCCAGCGACGGCGAGTAGACGGCCCCGCCTAACGAACCCTGTGCGGCCCAGGTTCCGGAGTTGAGTTGCGCGAAACTGGCGATGGCGCCGACCGTGAGTGCGTGCGTCGACAGCCGCACGCTCGGCGAGAGCACGGCGGCGGCCGCGTTTACGGAATCGCTATAGCGAATGCCGGCGGCGCCGGCGTCCAGGGTCGCATCGATAGTTTGCGCGGCCGGCGCCGAGGTGAGGGCAGCCGTGAGGCAGGTGAGCGCGAGGGCGGTGCGGGCAACTGCGCGCGCCCATGCGACGATCGATCTATGGTGCCGTAGACCGGCGACGTCAGGTCGCGTCACCGACGGCAATCACGGATGTCGTGGTGCCGAAGTCGTCGGTCACGGTCGTGGACGTTGCTGGATCCGGTGTCCATCGGGTTCCATCGACGATGAACGCGTACTGGTGAAGGCCGCGCGGCAGCGGCAGCGACACGGCCCACGTCCCGGGCGCACCGGCCGGGCGCAGCGGCGTCGCGTTTCGCTGCCAATCATTGAAGTCGCCCACGAGCGAGACGCTCGACGCCGACGGCGCGAGCAGCACGAAGCGGACGATATGCACGGTGTCGGCCTTGACCGGCGCCGAGGCGACGGTCCGCGCTCCGTTAGGCACCCGCGATATCGAGCGGGCGACGATCGCGCCGGCAACCGCGAGAATCAGCGCCGCGGCAACGGCGCTCACGGCGGAGTACGACAGATGGATGGTGCGGCGTCGAGTCCACCAGCCGCGGGCCATCGACCGAGAGCGGCGCTCATCGAACTGCACGAGGTGCATGACGCGCTCGGTGAGGTCCGGTCGCGCCGGTTCGGCCGCGCGGAGTGTGTCCGCGACGCCGCGGATAAACGCGTCGTCCTGGTCGGCCGCGTTCACGTCGCGATCATCGTGGTCGATCATGAGTGAATCCCCTCTCCCTTGAGGAGCTTCCGCAATTGTGTGCACGCCCTGCTGACTCGCATCTTGAGCGCCGAAACGCTGATGCCTGTGAGCGCCGACATTTCATCGTAACTCAGCTCTTCGACGTGCTTGAGCAGGAACGCTTCCCGTTGGTCCAGCTCCACTTGGTCGAGCGCGAATTGGATTTCCTCGAGCATTGCTTTGCTGTCCGCCGGCTGCTCGATCGAGACCCGATTCAACTCATCTTCATCCCGAATGAAACGCTGCGCGCGTTTGCTGCGACGCCCGGCGACCGTGCGACACTCGTTGCGCACGATCTGAAGCAACCATGCCGAAAAGTGCTCTGGATTCCGGCATCCTGCGAGGCCCCGGAAGGCGCGCACGAACGCCGACTGGATTGCTTCATCCGCGTCGTCGCGGTCCCCGAGCAGTCGCACGGCGAAACGGTTGCACCGATCGCGATGCCGATCGACGAGAACGGCATAAAGATCAGCATGCCCTCCAAGAACCAGGGCGACAATTTCGGCGTCCGAACGCGGCTCCACTAGGAAAGGACTGCTTGAGACCGGGGTCGCGTCACGCGAAGAAATCGCGCGTGTGTGGACGCGGCGAGCTCGGCATGCTGGCTCGATGCACTTGCGCCCTCCAAGTCCCGAGCGCTTAATCCGGCGGTTCCCAGGTCCATTCGATCGGGAGGTGTATGGCTCGCGAACATTCGACGACTCCGTACGTCCGAGATTCGGGGAAGCGCATGTTGTGCGCCCGTCTGGTCCTCGGCGTAGGCGTCGCGTGCGCGACACTCGCCCTCGCGCTGACGACCACCGCCAATGCTCAGGTCGGCACAGCCGGACGCGCCATTGGGTCCACAGAAGGCATGGCGAAGGATCCGACACTTGCGCTCGCGTTGCGAGACATATCGCCGTCGAACATTCGTCGTACCGACTCGATCCTGGTGTCATTCGGGACGCGTCACACCCTGAGCGATACCACGAGCACGACGCGCGGCATCGGTGCGGCACGACGGTACCTCTTCACGACGCTGAGCGCAATCAGCAGCAAGTGCGGCGGCTGTCTGCGCGTGGAGTACGACCCCGCGCTGATTCCGCTTCCGCGCGCGCCTAACCATCCGCCGGTGAACGTGGTGAACGTGCTGGCGTGGCTCCCGGGGCGCGACACCGGCCGGGTGGTGGTGATCACGGGCCATTACGATTCCTGCCGGTGCGCGCTCGATCCGATGGATTCGGTGAACGACGCGCCGGGTGCGGACGACGACGCGTCCGGCACCGCGGACGTGATCGAGCTGGCGCGCGTGTTCTCGTATCGGTTTCCGAAGGGACTGAACGCGACGATTTTGTTCGCCGCGGTGGCGGGCGAGGAGCAGGGGCTGCTGGGATCGACGCACCTGGCGCGGCGGCTCCACGATGCGGGGCTCACGGTATCGGCCGACATGTCGGACGACATCGATGGCAACGTGACCGCCAGCAACGGGCGCACGGATTCGACGAGCATGCGCATCTACAGCGGCGACCCGGACAACAGCCCCGGTCGCGAGCTGGCGCGGTACGCGCGGGCGCTGGATGCGCTGTATCATCCAGGGATCGCGATTCTCGAGGTGTACCGGATCGACCGCATCGGCCGGGGCACCGACCACATGCCGTTCGTTGCGTTAGGCGATCCCGGCATCCGCACGACGGAGCGCATGGAGGCGCTCGACCGCCAGCACTCGCCCGGCGACACGTTCGCGCACGTCAATTTCGGCTACGCGGCCAACATCGCGCGGGTGAACGCGCTGGTGTTGGGCGCGGTGGGCGCGGCGCCCGCGGCGCCCGACAGCGTACGGATCGAGCGCGTGAGGCCGTACGGACAACAGTGGCGCTTCACGTGGCAGCCCGTTGCCGGCGCCGCGGCGTACGAGATTTTGTTGCGGTCGACCACGTCGCCACGGTGGCAGCGCGTGGTCAAGGCCGCCGACACCACGCTCGTGGTGGATGCCCAACTCGACGATCTGTGGGCGGGGGTCCGGAGCGTCGGCGCCCACGGCGCGCGATCGCCGGCCACGGTCGTTCCCGAATCGCGGCCGTTGCGTCGCGCCCCGCAGCGTTAGGCGGGTGTCCAGCCGCCGCCAGTTTCTCGCCGAATCGGCCGCCGCCACGGCGCTGGTGCTCGCCGGGTGCGCACCGGCGCTCCGGACGCCCAGCCGCCGCCGGTTCGATCTCATCATCCGCGGCGGAACCGTATTCGACGGCACGGGTGCGGATGGCATCGAGCGCGATGTGGGCGTGGCGAACGGCCGGATCACGGCCGTGGCCCGCTCGTTAGGCGACGACACGCGCGATCTCATCGACGCGCGCGGCCTCGCGGTGGCGCCCGGCTTCATCGACATCCATTCGCACGCCGACGATGGGCTGTTCGTCGATCCGCTCGCGGAGTCGGTGATCCGCCAGGGCGTGACGACGGTGATCGTCGGGCAGGATGGGTCGTCGCGCGCGCCCATCCGCCCCGGCGAAGCGGGCGAGCCGGCCTACCGCACACTGCGCGAGTTCTTCGCCGCCATTGACGCGCTGCCGAGTGCCGTGAACGTGGCGAGCATGGTGGGGTTGGGCACGGTGCGGCACGTGGTCGTGGGCGACGACGATCGCCCGGCGACGCCCGGGGAGCTGCGTCGCATGACGGCGCTCGTCGAGGCCGCGCTCGCGGACGGCGCGTGCGGCGCGTCATCCGGGCTCGAGTACATCCCGGGGCAATTCGCTCCGTTAGGCGAGTTGATCGCGCTGTCCCGGCCCCTCGCCGCGCGGCGGTTGCCGTACGCCACGCACATGCGCAACGAGGACGACCGGCTCCTCGAGGCGCTCGACGAGGCCATCGCGGTCGCGGGCGGCGCCGGCTGTCCGCTCGAGGTGTCGCACCTCAAGACCGAAGGCCAGCGCAACTGGAACAAGATCGACGTCGTGCTCCGTCGCATACACGGCGCGCGCGCGTCCGGTCTCGACGTCACGTTCGACCGCTATCCGTACATCGCCTACCAGACCGACCTGGGCAACCTGTTCCCGGCGTGGAGCAAGGATGGCGGCACCGACGCCTTCGTCGCCCGGCTCTCCAAACCGGATCTCGTGCAGCGGCTGCGCGACGCGGTGGCCGACAAGATTCAATTGTTAGGCGGGTGGGACAACGTGCTCATCTCGTCCGTCGCCGCCGACTCCGATCGCACCGTCGAAGGGCAGCGCATGGGACAGTACGCGGCGTCGATCGGTCGCGATCCGTTCGACGCCGCCGTCGGCCTGCTCGAGCGCAGCAACGGCGACGTGGGCATGGTGGGGTTCGCGATGAGCGAGGCCAACGTCGAGCGCTTTCTCGCGGATCCGTTGTGCACCGTGTGCAGCGACGGCGGTGCGGTGGCCATCTCGGGTCCTGGCCGCGTTGGGCACCCGCACCCGCGCTCGCTCGGGACGTTCGCGCGCATTCTCGGACACTACGTGCGCGAGCGACACGTGCTCACGCTGGCGCAGGCGATTCACAAAATGTCGGGGCAGACGGCGGCGCGGCTCAGGCTGCGCGGCCGCGGGCGCATCGCGACCGGCTACGCGGCGGACGTCGTGGTATTCAACCCGTCGACCGTGCAGGACCGGGCGACGTTCGCCGATCCGTTTCAGTACGCCGAGGGCGTGTCGGCGGTGGTCGTGAACGGCGGCATTGCGTTGCGCGATGGGCAACGCGGTAAGCGGACAGGTCGGATAATCAAGGCGGACGCGACCTGACAAGGCCGGACACGGAGTGACTAACCGCGGGTGCGCGTGGACAGCTTCCTCGCTCTGTTGTGACACAACAGAGCGAGGAAGCTCTCCATGCGCGCCTCCCGTTAGCCCTCACGTCGCACTCCCACCGCACATCGCCGCCGAGATGTACCGACCTGTCGCCTCATTTTCACGAAATTCCCCTAAGACCGGAAACAAAAGACGGGACTTGATTGGCGTGCAATGAGGCATGCCGCGCACCGGAACGGTCAGGCCCTGTCCCGCACTGTCCGGCCCTGTCCGCCTTCCAGTTACGCCGCCGCAACTTAGACGGTCCCAATCCTATAGTATGGGACCGTACGCACGTTTCGCGCTTCCCTCGTGAGCGCGACGGCCGATTCGACGCGCGCGACGAGCACCATCCTGTCGCGCGACCTGTCGGACTTCGTGATCGAGTTGTCGATCGCGCTGCACAAGCACGCCATGTATCCGGACGGTCATCCCTCACTCGAGACGTCGCGCCTGCGCGTGTTGCGCCGGCTCGATGCGCTGCTCGCCGAGCGCGGGACGTTGTCGTTAGGCGTAGCGCGGGACCAGTTGGTCATCGAGGGCGTGGCCACCGATCCGCGGAATCCGCTGCTGCACGGGCTCGCACGCCAGCTGCATGCACACGACGCGGGGGCCGTGAAGTTCCTGACGGGCGTCGCCGATGACGAGATGGATCAGGTGCTGCGCATGCTCGCGCGCGACCCCGAGCGCGACGAGCCCGCGCGTTCCACATCGCCTAACGCTTCGCACCAGGTGTCGTCGTGGCCGCACGTCCGGCTGTTTCCGCTCAGCTACGATCAGCTCGAGTTGCTCCACGACACCGGCGAAGCCGCGGACGCCGCCGGCGACGCCGCCCCGCAGCAGGAGGCGTCGGACCTCTGGCTCGACCTGGCGCGTGCGGCGCTCAAGACCGACACGGCGGCGTCGTCGCACGCAGATCCCGATCTCGTGGCCGGGGCCATCAACTCCCACGAACGCGAGCAGGCGTACGATCAGGTCATCATCGGCTGTCTGCTCAAGATCGCGAACGAGCTCGCGTCGGGCGAGCGCCCGGATTCGCCGGCGCTCCGCCGCCGCGTGTCGCGGCTCATCGGCGCGCTCGAACCCGATCAGCTCCGCCGGCTGGTTGCGTTAGGCGGCGATCCGGCGCAACGGCGGCGCTTTCTCATGGACGCGTCGGAGGGGCTGGCGCTGGACGCCGCCCTCACGCTGGTCCGTTCGGCGGCCGACGCATCGCAGCAGGTGATCTCCACATCGTTGTTGCGGTTGTTCGCCAAGTTGGCGGCGCACGCCGAGCGCGGCGACGCATCGGTGCGCGCGGAAGCGGAATCGGCGCTGCGCGAGCAGATGCGTCAATTGATCGACGGGTGGGCATTGGCCGATCCGACACCGGGTGCGTACGCCGTCGTTCTCGACCGCATGGCGCCCGATGCGTCGTCGTTCGCCGCGCCGGCCGAAAGTGCGAACGCGTGCGAGCCGCTTCGCCTGGTGCAGATGAGCATTGAGGCGGGCGTGATCGGCCGCGAGACGAACGCCGCGGTGGATGCGATGGTGCAGAGCGGGCAGATGGGCACGCTGGTATCGGTGCTCACGGAGGCCGACCCGGACAACGAGACGGCGAAGGCGATCGCCGAGCGGCTGGCCACCCAGGAGCAGTTACGCCGGCTGCTCGAGTCGCCCGCGCCGGATGCGGAGCAGCTCGAGTGGCTGGTGCATCAGTTAGGCGCGCGCGCGGCCGATCCGCTGCTCGACGTGCTCGGTGCGTCGTCGTCGCGCGCCACCCGGCGCAAGGTGCTCGGCTTGCTGGCGCAGCTCGGGCCGGCGCTCGGGCCCGCCGCCGCGGCGCGCCTGCCCAACGCGCCATGGTATTTCCAACGCAACTTGCTCATTCTGCTCGACCGGTTAGGCACATGGCCGGAGGGGTTCTCCCTGGCGCCCTATGCGGCTCACGCCGATGCGCGCGTCAGGCGCGAGGCGGTGCGGATGCTGCTGCGGGCGGCGCCGGCCGGCCAGCGCGATGCAGCGGTTCTTGCCGCGATCGGCGACGCCGACGAGCAGGTGGTGCGGCTGGCGTTAGGCGCTGCCGCCGACCACTGCCCGGCCGCTGCGATCCCGCGCATCGCGCGGCGCGTGTCCGACCGGCGGCTCGAATCCGATCTCGACCTGCTCGCCATCAAAGTGCTCGCCACGTCGAGCGACCCCGCCGCACTCGAGTGTCTGCTCTCGTGCGTGACGACGGGCCGCGGATGGTTCGGCGGACGCCGGCTCGCGCCGCGGTCGCCACGATTGTTGGCGGCGCTCACGGCGCTCGCCGCGCGATGGCCCTCCGATCCGCGCGCCGTTCCGGTGCTCACGCGCGCGCGCCGCCATCCCGACCCGGCCGTGCGAAATACAGTGGCACACTGGGGCGGCGCGAAATGAGCGCGCCAGTCGAGTTCCTGCTGTCGCTGACGCGCGCGCTCGCCACGATGAGCCTGTACGGCGAGTCACATCCGCGCCGCCAAGGTGCCGTCGAGCACTCCTTCGAGCGGCTCACGACATTGCTCGATGAAAATCCACGGCCGCAATTCAGCTTCCTCATGGACGAGGTGGTGTACGGGAAACGCTCCGTACGCGAGATGCAGGACTGGGAATGGTCGCGGCGTTTCGCCGAGTCGGGGATGCAGCGGTTGGAAATCGAATCGGGTGTGACGCTCGAGGAGTACGCGGGCTTTCTCGAGCACGCGGCCGAATCGTTAGGCGGCGTCGCACAGCGCTCGGCGTCGATGCGAACCGGCCTGCGCACGCATATTCGATACGGGGCCGTCGGCCTGCAGGGCGAGGTGCGAGAGCCGGTCGAACACGAGGCGCCGGCGACCGCGACGCTGTCGTACACGCTCGACGAGGAGGCCGAGGCCGTGCGGTGGATTCATCACGAGATGGGCGATGCCGGCACACTGGCGCTGCTCGAGGCGGAAGCGGTCGTGCGATCGCTGTCGGTGGCCATGCACGGCAGCAACCGCGTGGTGATTCCGCTGCTCAAGCTCAAGGAATTCGATCAATACACGACCACGCACTCGATCAACGTCGGCGTGCTGGCGATGGCGTTGGCGGAAACGTTAGGCTTCGGCGCGCGCGACGTGCGGGCGTTCGGGACGGCGGGCCTGCTGCACGATATCGGCAAGGTCCGCGTACCGCGCGACATCCTGGTCAAGCCGGGCAAGCTGACGGCCGAGGAGCGCGCGGTGCTCGACCGGCATCCCGTCGATGGAGCACGCCTCATCCTCGAGAGCGACGAACAGTTAGGCATAGCCTCGGCCGTTGCCTACGAGCACCACATCATGATCGACGGCGGCGGCTATCCCGCGTTGCGATACCGTCGCGAGTGTCATTTCGCGAGCCGTCTCGTGCACGTGTGCGACGTGTTCGACGCACTGTGTACGGACCGTCCGTACCGCGCGGCTTGGGAGATCGATCGCGCGCTCGCGTACATCGGAGAACGCGCCGGCACGGAGTTCGACCCGGCCATCGCGCGCGCGTTCGATACCATGATGCACCGGTTCGAGCTGCAGGTTGCCGTGCCGCCGCCGGGCGACGCGATGCCGGCGCTCGCGCCATCTTGACACCCGTGCTATAACAGGGGCGTGATGACCACGCCCTTTTTCGTGCGACGCTCGGCGATCCCGCCATTGCGGTCGAGCGCCCGTCGTGCGGCGGCTGCGGCCCTCGCCGCGTTTTTCGTTGCCGTGCCGCAGACGGCGCGCGCCCAACACAAACCTCAGCCTGCCGCCGAGCCGGCGGCGTGGCGACCATTCGCGTCGCTGTTCGACAGCGCGGCGCACAGCGACAGCATCGTGGGAGCGGCCGTGCTCCTCGTGCGCGACGGTCGCGTGGTGGCGCACCATGAATACGGGTGGGCCGATCGCGCACGCGGTCAACGGGTGACCGAGAACACGATCTTCCATTATGGATCGATCACCAAGCAGCTCACGGCCATCTCGATCATGCAGCTCAGGGATCGAGGCAAGCTCACGCTCGATGATCGAGTCACGAGCTACATCCCGGAGCTGCGCCAAGTGCACGACCCGTACGGCTCAATGGACAGCATTACCATCCGGATGCTGATGTCGCACTCGGCCGGATTCCAGAATCCGACGTGGCCGTACAAGCAAGGACTCCCGTGGGAGCCGTTCGAGCCGACCACGTGGTCGCAATTGGTCGCGATGATGCCGTACCAGGAGCTCTACTTCAAGCCGGGCTCGAAGTACAGCTACTCGAACCCGGGATTCATCTATCTCGGGCGCATCATCTCGGAGCTCACGGATGATCCGTGGGAGACCTATGTCCAGAAGAACATCCTGTCTCCGTTAGGCCTGACGCGCAGCTACTTCAACACCACGCCGTACTATCTGTCCGACGATCGGTCCGCGAACTACACCGTGGTACGCGATTCCGCGACCGGGCGCGTGCACGTGCAGGACAACGGGCGCGAGTTCGATCCCGGCATCACCATTCCGAACGGCGGGTGGAACGCGCCGTTGACGGATCTGGCGACGTACCTCGCGTTCCTCACCGATGCGTCGCATGGCGACACGGCGCTCGAGCGACGCTACGGCATCGTGCTCTCGCGCGCATCGCTCGCGGAGATGTGGCACCCGAACTATCTGACCACGCCCGACAGCGCGACGCACCCGGAATGGATGGGTCTGTCGTTCTTCGTGCTGCCGCGGGGCAAGTCGACGCTCATCGGCCACACGGGGAGCCAAGCCGGTTTCCTCGCGTTCATGTACTTCAACCCCGCCACCAAGGCCGCGGTGGTCGCCGCGTTCAACACGAATGACGACGCGAGCCCCGATGGCAAGCCGACGGCCTTCGAGGTGATCCGGCAGGCGGCGCTGACACTCATCCAATAGGTGCCCGTTAGGCGAAGGCCGGTCTAACGAGGGTTATCTGGCATCTACGACGAGGACTCAAAGGATACTTGTAGTTATCCTTTGAGTCCTCGTCGTAGATGCCAGACCTGGCTCGGTCTCGCGCCACTCAGACGGCTAGATGACCGGCGCCGAGTCTGACGGCCCGGCGGGCAGGATGCCGCGCGCCACGTAGATCGGCCGGATCATCGCACGAAGCCTCGGCAAGCGGAGGGCGAACCAGGCGGCGCCGGCGACGCACGCGAGTCCGCCGAGGAAGATGGTCATCTGGACGCCGATGCGGCTTGCGACGACGCCGGCGACCAGGCTCCCGATGGGCGCCGTGCCTAAAAATGCCATCGCGTAGAAGGCCATCACGCGGCCGCGCAATCGCTCGTCGACGATCGTCTGCAGGATGGTGTTCGTGGATGCCGTTTGCACCATGAACCCGCCGCCCGCGATCGGCAGGAGCGCGAGCGACAACCAGAGCGTGTGCGAGAGCGCGAAGGCGGCGAGGCCGACACCGAACGTGGTCGTCGCGACGGCGATGGCGCGGCCTAAGCCTAACACGGACGGGCGCGCGGCCAGATACATCGCACCGGCCAATGCGCCGACGCCCGATGCGGTCATGAGGAAGCCGAGCGTGTGCGGACCGCCGTGGAGCACGCCGGAGGCAACGGCCGGCATGAGCACCATGTACGGCATGCCCATGGTGCTCACCAGCGCCAACAACAACAGCACCGTGCGCGCGGGCGCGAATCCGGACACGTACTGCACGCCTTCGCGCAGCTCCTCGAGCGCGCCGGCGCGCCGGCCCGGCAGCGCCCTCTCGCCCGCGAGGTGCATCGCGAGGAGCGACGCGATCACGGCGATGTAGGAAATCGCATCGACCATGAAGCACCAGCCCTCGCCGAAGGCCGCGATGAGGATGCCGCCGATGGTCGGCCCGATGATGCGGCTGCCGGTGACCATCGACGAGTTCAGCGCGATGGCGTTAGGCAGGTCCTCGCGCTGCTCCACCATCTCGATCACGAATGCCTGCCGCGCCGGCGTGTCGAACGCGTTGATGATGCCTTGCGCGACCTGCAACACCAGGATCTCGGTCACCGTGATGATGCCGGCCAGCGCGAGCATGGCGAGCGCCAGCGACTGCAGCATCGACAACACCTGCGTTGCCACCAGGATGCGGTGGCGGTTCCAGCGGTCGACGAGCACGCCGGAGAAGGGCGCCAGCAAGAGCGTGGGAATCTGGCCGCAAAATCCGACGATGCCGAGGAGCAGCGCGGAACCGGTGAGCCGGTACACGAGCCAGCTCGTGGCGATGCGTGTGATCCACGTGCCGACGAGCGAGACGCTTTGGCCGCTGAAGAAGAGGCGGTAGTTGCGGTGCCGGAGCGCGCGGAGCAGCGCAGCACGGCGCGGCGGAGCCACGGCCCGATTGCCTAACGGAGCGCGTCGAGCACGTCGCGCGTGGATCGCACCCGTCCGATGGTCGGGAAATACCGGCGGACCGCGAACGTATGGAAGTCCGCGTCGCGTGCAGCCATCGCGTCTTCCACGAACACGAAGTTATATCCGAGGTCGTATCCGGCGCGCGCCGTGGATTCCACGCCGACGTTGGTCGAAATGCCGCCGATCACGATCGTATCCACGCGCCGGCGCCGCAGCTGCAGATCGAGGTCGGTGGCGTGGAAGGCACCGGGCTGGTGTTTGGTCACGCGCACGTCCGACACGGCGACGTCGAGCTCGGGAACGATGTCCGTCCAGCCGGGCGTCGCCGTGAACGGGGGCCGCTGCACATCGGCGATGGGACGCGGCGTCAACACGCCGCCCGGCCCCGGATCCACGTTCACCAACACGACCAGCGCGCCGCGCTCGCGAAATCTCGACGCGAGCCGCGCCGCGTTCGCGATGACTTGTGCTGCAGAGTGCGGCTGCGTCGCGATCGACGTGATGCCGCGCTGCAAGTCGATGAGGACGAGCGCTGTGGTTGCCGGGTCGAGCGTGAGCGAAGTCATGGCCGATTTACACCGCGATCACGATCCGCCCGCGGCGCGGGACGCCGGCATCGGCGCGGCGGGCCGCAGAGTCACGCTGCCTAACGCACGGCGCCGCGCATGGCGGAGCATCCACCGCACGCGGTACGCCGACACGAGGGCCACCGCGACGACGCACAGCTCGATGTACACTTTCTCGCCGTCCAGCCAGTCGACGGGATTGCCCTTGAGCGTCGGATCCGAGAAGAGCGAGTGAGCGAAGAAGAACGCGGCCGATACGTACGCCACATAGTGCAGGAGCTTCCAGGTGTGGCGCGTCATGCGATGGCGAACGTACGACGTGACCACGACCAGCGCCAACGCGTAGAGGCCGATCGCGCCGAGCGAATTCACCAGGGGCTGCTTGGGCGACTGCACTGGGATCACGATGTCGAAGACGCGGAAATTCGCCGTCGATGAAAACAACACGATCATCGGGTGCAGCGCGGACACCGCGAGCGCGAGGTATCCGGTCCAGTTGTGGATGCGGAAGTAGTTGAAGCGGCGATGGGGCCAGTGCGTCCATGGGTTGTACCGCATGGAGAGCAACAGCCCAAGCAGGATGTTGAGCGTGAGGAGGCCGCAGGCGACGAGTCCGACGTCGCTCGAGAGGTCGATAGCGCTCACGAAAACCGGGGCAGAGGGGACGCGCGGGTGGCCACTGAGGAGATACGTGCCTCGAGGGAAGCGCGTTGGGAGTTGGCGTCAAGGCGCCGTCGCGAGGGCGCGGTCACGGGCGGCATCCGGCCGGCGCGTGGCGTACACCTCGACCCACGGCGCGCGCCACCCGCGCTGCACGAGGCGCTCGAGCCACTTGACGGCGCGCTCTTCGGCCGCGCCTAACCGAGTCGTCCAGCAGTCGGCGATGGGCACGAGCGTGTCGCCCACGACGCGCATCGGTTCGAACCCCGCGCGATCGAGCAACATCGCAAGCGATCGCTGGCTGAACGCCTGGCGATAGGGAAAGGTCAGCAGGTTGTTGTGCGCGAGCACGCGCACCGCGAGCGGGGACACGGGTCCCCCCAGTCGCGCGCGCCAGTGCCGGTAGAATGTTCCGTTAGGCACGCGCAGCGTGAGCAGTCCGCCGGCGCGCAGCACTCGGCGCGCCGATCCCAGCACGGCGGCAGAGTCGTACAGCTGCTCGAAGGTGTTGTACACCACCACCGCATCGTACGGACGGGCCGGGTGGACGTCGTCGATGCCGCCCAGCGTCACGTTGAGACCGTGGTCCGATGCGAAGGCGACGGCCTCCCGGCTGATGTCGACTCCCTCGAAGCTCCAACCGGAATGTCGCATGGCCGCGAGAAATGCGCCCACGTAGCTGCCGACTTCGAGGCCACGGCCGCTCGCGCCCGCGGTAGCCACCAGCCGTCTCGCCTGCGCCGCAAACGCCGGTCGCTGCGTGCGGAACAACTGCTCGAACGACGTGCTCGACGCTTTCGCGCCCTGGTACGCGCGCTCCAGGGTCTCGCGGCGCTCCCATGGATTGCGATAGACGTGCGCGCAGGCGTCGCAGGCGACGAGTCGCAACGCCGGGCGCTGCGAGAACACGACGCGATCCATCAGCCGGTACACAGGCGTCTCGCCGTCGAGTCGCTGTCCTTGAAACGCCCACAGCTGCTCGATCTCGGCGCGGATGTCCTCCGCGCCGGCCACCTCGGTGGCTGCGACGGCGCCGCAAATCGGACACGGGGTGAACTCGTACGATGTGTCGTTCACGATTACGCGGAGCGCAACATTTGCTCCACTGCGCGACGCTACTGTTGCGTCTCGCTGCGGTCGCCGGGGCCGGTGTACTCGCGACAATCACGCTGCCGCGTCCGGCACACTACTCCCGGGCGTCAGTTCGTCGCCGAGATGTATATGGGACCCCATGTACGTGGCGCGTGGCTTGCGCAACGTCGTGATCGACTGTTGCAGCGGGGTAGAGATGGTAGCGGGGATTCCGGACAAGTTCGTGCTCGTAGTCCTCGCGGCCGCCGCCGCGATTCTCATGGCCTGTAACGGACGCGCCGAGACCGCGCGTGACCCGAGTCAAGCGATCCCCGGTGCCGATCCGAAACGCGGCGCGGCCGCTATCGCCAGACTTGGGTGCGGGACGTGTCACACGATCCCCGGCATCCGGTACGCGGAAGGCCTCGTCGGCCCGCCGCTCGAGCACTGGTCCAGACGAACCTATATCGCCGGTGAAGCGCCCAACACACCAGCGATGCTCGTCCGCTGGATCGAGACGCCGCAGGCGATCGAGCCCGCAACCGACATGCCGAACATGGGCGTGACCGAGCAAACCGCGCGCGACATCGCCGCCTATCTGTACACCCTGCACTGATCGGGTGCGCCTTCACATGCCTCGGCGGACACGCCACGGCCGGTTAGGCGAGACGGACGGACGCTAGAGGTGCGTGCAGATGGTGGCCAGGAGCGCCTTCGCCTTCACGTAGTCCGCCGTCTCGAGGGACATCGCGATCATCACGTCGTTGCGCACGGCGATGAGCTGGGTGCCGTGCAGCAACGACGCGCCGTCCCACGGACCCTGCAGCGTGGTATCGGTCGTAAACCCGACCGTCGTCACCGCGCCCGGCGCGGTCGTCGGCGTGCTCGCGATGCGCATCGCGCTTTTCATGTTTGCGGCGGTCGGTTTCATCGTGTCGAGGGGTGATGGCCCACTCGGCTTCCCCGCGCTCGCCGCCATCTTCATGAGCGCGCCCATCATGGCACCCACGTTGCCTGTCGGCTTCAACGTGTCCAGCGGCGTGCTCGTGGGCGTGCCTAACATACTGCCCATCATCGCCATCATGTGCTTCTGCATGTTGTACGCGTGGCCGCCGTCTTCCCACGTGAACGCCACGGGATACGAGCGGCTTCCTTCTGGCGTCGACACCTGATACGTGCACTCGGCGCCGGTCGAGTCGCCGACGGGCGGCGCACTCAACGGGCCGATCGCCGCTTCGATCTCCGCACGCGGCACGAGATCGCACGCGTTAGGCGGATGCGGCTTGGGTGCGGGGACCATCGAGACCGCGTTCGCACCGTCGTACGAGAGCGGATGCCCAACGCGGCCCATCGCGATGGTCGCGATCGCCACCGCATCGCTCTTCTGACCGCTCGCGCCGCTCACGTCGACCTCGATCGATGTTTGTCCTCTGACGGCCGTGAGCATGCCGGTCGGCATGAACGTCGCCTGGTCCCACGGGCCGGGAATACCTTGTTGCGAGATGCGGTTCGTGAGACTGTCCATCCCGGGCGCACCTTTGGCCAATTCCTTGCCGACGGCATTCGGCAGCTGCATCACGCGGCCCATCATCTGTCCGCCGGTCCAGTTGGGCGTAACCACGAAGACGCGCGCGTTCGTTCCGCGATACACACAGGCAGCGCCGTCGGTCGCGGGCTTGTTGTCTTGGGTGGCGCGATACGGCGGAATGATGAGCGTGCCGACGTATGGCGCGGCTTCAGCCGCGGAGACGAGCGTACACGGATCCTGGGATTTCGCACGCGACCGGGCGAGCGATCCGGCCAGGCCGCCGGCTGTCGATTGCGATGGCGATTGCGACGTGTCGCCACGATCGCAGGCTGTCGCGCCGATCACGATCGACGCGACGACGAGACCGCTCAGCGGCCATGAACGCGTTCCGCGCATTGCGCATCCCCCTGGCGTTACTCGGTTGGTATCGCGTGTGCGAGGCCGCGCCCAACGAAGCGCCGGCTGTCGACACGCGTGCCAACATCAGGGGGAACCGTTACTCGCGCGGTTACCGCCCGTTACTTAAGGCGGACAAGGCGCGGACAGAGCCGAACACGACCGGATCGCTCTGCTCAAGTGAAAGCACGATCCGGTCGTGTCTGGCTTTGTCAGGTCCTGTCGGCCTTAAGTCCGGTCTTGTCCGGCTTCGTCCGTCTAGAATCCGTCCTTACGTGCCCAACGGGTCGCAGTTCGTGGGCAGATTGCGTGCGCTGCACTCGTCCTGCGGAATGGGCATGCGCGTTGGTACCTGGCCGCCCGGCACGCCGGGCTCGATGGTGCCGAGCAGGTTGTAGCGACGTGCGTCGATCCAGCGTGTGCCTTGCTCCCACATCAACGAGAACCACCGCTCGTACAGCAGCTCGTTCAAGCGATCCGCGTCCGACATGGACGTCCATGTGCCGGACGAGAGCGCCGGGAGACGTCCGGAATTCGTTCGGATGAAGTTGATGTCGGCGAGCGAGTTGGTGAGATCACCGGTACCGAGTTCCGCTTCCGCGCGAAGCAGGATGAGCTCCTCGTCGCGGATGATGGGAATCGGATGATTGAGATCCGGCTGCCCTCCGGTGAAATAGTTGGTGTACTTGAGGACTCCCGGGAGCGGCACTGCCGGAATCGACCAGGGCGGCACGCGTGTCGCACGTGCCGTCTTCGCGAGCACGCGCGCGTCCAGTTCGCCGCCCGATTGGTGTTGGGCGTGTACCAGCATGAACGTATCGGCGAAGAACGTCGTGCCATCGAGCGGCTCGGCGAGGCCGTTCTGCTGGTCGCCCGAGGCCGTCGAGAAATCGAACTGCGGTCCGATGCCTAACGACGAAGGCGTCGGATCGATGAACGATTGCGGGAGCGTGGCCAACGCGGCCTGGAAGCACGGCTGGCCGCAGCCCGCGGTGGCACGCAGGACCTCGGCCTTCGCCTTGAGCGCGCGGTTGAACAGCAGGAACGTGGATGGCTGGTCGAAACCGGTGAATCCCGGCGGAATGGGGAAGGGGAACGATGTGCCATCCGCGTTCGTCAGAGCGACCTGCGCGCTGTCCAACAACCCGATGATGAAACCGTAGACGCTGTCTTCGCTCACGAACGGCGCCGGCGGCGCGGTCACCGGCCGGTCGACGTCGACCGGTGCGCCGAGCGCCGCGCGCGTTTCGATGACGTACATGAACGCGAGGGCTTCCATTGTTTTGCCGAACCCTTGTGAGGCGGAGAGCTCCTGCGGCGAAAGGTCGGGCGCCTTTGGTGCGGCGTCGAGATACACGTTGATCGTGCGAATGTTGGCGAAACGGCCGGTCCACTCGGAGCCGCCGAATTGCGTGGATGAGAGCGGTCCGAAATACGGCTCCTGATAATCGGGCTGATTGTTGCCGGAGAGATTGATGCCCTCGCGGCCCATCGAGCCCACCTGCCAGATGAACCCCGTGATGTCCGAACGCGCGCCCGAGAAAATACCGGTCGCTGCGGCGGCCAACTTGGATTTCGTGGGATTGTTCTCGAGATCCGTTTGCGTCGGCTGGTTGGTATCGGTGATGTTGAACCCGCCGCACGCGCCTAACGAAAGGCTGGCGGCCACGACGCACGCCGCGGCAAATGCGGGCCCAACCCGGTGCACAATGCGTGTCATGGTCAGAACCCCGCGGTGATGGAGAACATGAATTGGCGCGACGGCGGATAGGGTCCCAGGTCGATATTTCGGGTCACGGCCTGCTGCCCGAAGTTGCTCGACTCGGGATCGTATCCCCAGTAGTTCGTGAAGATCAGCAGATTGCGTCCCGTCAGCTCGAACTTCACGTCGCTCGATCCGAAGAACTTCTTGGCCATGTTCTCCGGCAGCGTGTAACCAACGCTTACTTCGCGCAGCTTGAGGAATGCCGTGGACTGCACGTATGGCGTCGCGATGCCGTCGAAGCAGTCCTGGATGCGCGCTTGTCCGGCCGCCGTACCGGCGTCCGATGTCAACTCGTTGCAGTCATAGAGCGACAGCGTCTGGTTCTGCGCCAATCCGCCGTGCTGCCAATCCCACAGCGAAGTCAGGAAGAAGCCCTTGTAGGTGAAGTCGTTGCCGAGCGCCCAGTCCCAATCCGGCGTTGCGGTTCCAAACGACTTGACCACGAACGACCCGTCGGGATTGATCGCCGTTTGACCGATGATCTGGTCGATCGGATGACCCTGTTGGACGAAGAACTCGCCGAACGCGAGGCCGAAGCCGGCGGAGGGCGGGCTGAAGCCGGTGCCGGGCAGCTTCAACACGAGCGACCGTGTGCGGCTGAAGGTGGAGTGCACGGTCCACGTGAAGTCGTGGTCCTGGATGGCGGCTATGCCTAACGCAGCTTCGACGCCGGTGTTGCGCAGCTCGCCGCCGTTGGCGATCACCTCGTTGAAGCCCGTTGAGGGCGCGGGCGTCACCGGGAGCAGCAAATTGGTGGTGTGCCGCAGGTACCACGTGAGCTCGAGCGTTGCCCGTCCGTGGAACGGCGACGCATCGATGCCGGCCTCGAACTCGCGAACGCGCTCGGGTTCGATGTTGGGCGAGCCGGCGACGCCGCCCACCACCGTACCGACGTTGCCGCCGTCGTTCTGGCCGCCGATCAGCGTGGTGAACTTCTGGCCGAACAGCGGCTGGTTCCCGGTTTCGCCGTACGCCGCGCGAATCTTGAAATCGCTGCCGCTGCCTAACAGCTCGGGGAATCGATACGCGCCGGAGATCTTCGGATAGATGAAGTACTGATTGGTGTTGCCGAACACGCTGCTGCGCTCGGCGCGAAGTCCGACTTCCGCGAGGAATCGCTCGTCGAACGCCTGCAGCTGCTCCTGCGCGTACATCGCGAAGGTTTTCTCGTGCGTGTTGAGCTCGAACGGCTGCCCGAAGATTGCTCCCTGGTCGATGTTCGACTGGCCTTCGAGCAGGCCGGTGGCGGTGCTGCGCGTCTGATCGAGCTGCCGATCCTCGAACTGCAGGCCGGCCGAGGTCGTGAACGACATCGAACCCGACGACGATGGCGTGAACACATCGATCGCATTGAGGTTCCAGTTGACCTGGCGGCTTTCGGCGTTGCCTAACGTGGAGACGCCGGGCGACGTCTGGTTCGCCTCGAAGAAGAGATCCGGCGGGGCGAACACCGAGTTGTTCTGGTTGAAGATGTCGGCGCCGGCGCCGCCCACGATCTTGAGGTCGTGCTTGCCGCCCGACAGCGCTTGGAACGTCGCGGTGGCGCCGCCGGTGAACCGGTTCACGGTCTGCTCGTTCGACGCCAGCGCGATCGTCTGCAGCGGGTTGCCGTTGAGGTACGTGAACGCAGGCAGCGGAAAGACGCCGGCGCTATCCCGCGTGAGCGGCACGAAACTCGGAATGTACGCGAGCGCATAGGTGATACTGGCGCCCGCGTTGTCGTTGTTCGTCATGCCGTTGTTGGCCGTCGTGCGCGTGAAGGCGTTGCTCAATGCGAGCGTGAGTCTTTCGCCCAACCGTTGGTCCAGATTCACCCGCAGGTTCTGGCGGCCGGCATCCGTGTTGTTGATGATGCCGCCGGTATGCGACCAGTCGCCCGAGACGAAGTACTTCGTGTTGTCGTTGCCGCCGCTCACATCCAGCGAGGTCTCATACGCGAGCGGATGGTTGCCGGCCGCCTCTTGCAAGTGATCGTACACGGGCAACTTCCCGTTAGGCAGTATCAGCGAGTCTATGGTGGCGGTGTCTGACGGTGAGTTGTACAGGGCCATTGCCTCGGCCGGGGTGAATACCCGGAACGCCGGCCCCCGCAGGAGGTCCGAATAGCCGATGCGCTGCGTGATCGTCGCTTTCGGCGCTCCGCCTAACCCGCGCTTCGTAGTGATGATGATCACGCCGTTAGCCGCCTTTGATCCATAGATCGATGACGCCGCGGCACTCTTGAGCACCTCGACCGACGCGATGTCGTTGGGATCGAGATCGGCGAGGCGGTTGCTCGCATCGTCTTGCTCGGGTCCCGTACCGGATGCACTGCCGCTGCTCGTCACCGTGTACAAGCCGGACGCGACCGTCACGTTGCTGTAGATCACACCGTCGACCACGATCAGCGGATCGGACGCGCCGATCAAGGTGTTGATGCCGCGAATCTGGACTTGCGCGCCGGCACCTGGCGCACCGGAGTTGGTCTGGATGTTGGCGCCCGCGACCTTGCCTTGCAGCGCCTTGTCCACCGCGGCCGCCGGCACCGTCGTGACCTGATCGCCCGTTACAACAGACGTCGACGTGGTCGCGAGTCGGCGCGAGACGTTCGTCGCCTGACCCGTGACGACGACGGCTTGCAGTTGGAGCGGATCGCTCTTGAGCGTGATGGTGATGACACTATCGGTCGCCGCGACCGGCACGTCGGCGGGACCGTAGCCAAGGGCGCGAGCCAGAAGCCTAACGGCGCCGCCGTCGACGGTCAGCACGAACTTGCCGTCGTCTCCGGTTTGGGCGAGGCCGCGCGCTTCCCGGACGGTGACCACGGCGCCGGATATCGGCCGGCCGTCCGCGGCATCGGTCACCGTCCCCCTAATACGACGCTGCTGCGCCACGAGAGCCGTGGGCATGACGAGCGCCGCAAACAGGGCCCATCGGACCAAGTGTGTGTGCATAGCTCCTCCCGGCAGAACCAAGATGAAAGCGGACGAACGACAAAGGTGGAACGCGGCGAGCGATCAATCATGCGCCGCGTCGTCACGCGGAGCACACGGAGGGATGAACATCCTGCGGACGGCGAGGACCACGTTGTCGGCGCGAGCATACGATGCCGGCTGCCACCGCGCAAGCACGCCCACGAATTCCGGACAGATATGGAGAGCCCGTTCTGCAGCGCATCGGACTGCCACAGCAACGACAGGCCCGACGCCGCACACTTTCGGGCGAGTCACCGTGAACCGGGCTCTGGTGCTCCGATTGACCCGTGATCGCATGACATGCTGATCGGGTCGTCTACCTGCAGTTTATCTGCGCGTTCCGCAGGTGCCGCCGCATCGACCTCGGCCGCGGCGCGAGCGCATGCATTTCTATAGTCGAGTATGGCTCGGTTCAACTGAGGCACCAAGCGCAGTGGGTTCGCCCGCATCTGGGTGAGTCCCAGGTCTAGTTGAAAAGCAGGTGGTGCCGCGGTACAAGAGTGTGAATCCCGCCAAGGATTTCCACTCCGTCCCGAGGACACCACCCATGCCAAGAGTACGCGACAAGTCGAGAAAGGACCAGCACTCTCCG
>DATEKK010000162.1:0-12369 GCA_035277485.1 Gemmatimonadaceae bacterium | reverse complement strand
CGACATCGACCGGTACGCACGCGGGCTGGTACGTGACGCCCAACGGCAGCAGCGGCGGCAGCGGCAGCGCCACGTCGCCGTGGGATCTGACGACGGCGTTAGGCGGTGCGGGCGGCCGCATTCACCCGGGCGACACCGTCTGGCTGCGGGCCGGCACGTACGGCAGCGGCGAGGGTCGCTCGGACTACCATGCGACGCTCACCGGCACGTCGACGGCGCCGATCGTCGTCCGCGCCTATCCGGGCGAGCGTGCCACGATCAACGGCGACATCGCGGTCGACGGCAGCTACACCTGGTACTGGGGCTTCGAGCTCGCCAACACGAACACGAGCACGCAGGACATTCAGGGTATCAATTCGCACTGCCCGGGGTGCCGCTTCATCAACCTCATCGTGCACGACCACTCGGGCGATGGCTTCGGTCTCTGGTCCGAAGGGCCTAACCAGGTTGCATACGGCAACATCATCTACAACAACGGCTTCCACGGCTCGACCAGCACCAGCTTCGGCCACGGCATCTACGCCCAGAACAACACGGGCACGAAAGTCCTGCAGGACAACATCCTGTTCAACCAGTTCGGATACGGCGTCCATGTGTACGGGTCCGGCAACGCCTACCTGAACAACTTCACGGTTGACGGCAACGTCTCGTTCAACTCCGGCGTGGGCGACGGTATGAACTACACGTTTGGCGGCGGCTCACCGCTGAACAACCTCGTCGTCAACGGCAACATGGCGTACTACAACCCCAGCAAGATCGGGAACAGTATGCGGGTGGGATACAACTTCGGCACCACGAACAGGAACGGCGTCGTGACGAACAACTATGTCGTCGGCACCGCCTTCCTCAGCCAGTGGTTGTCGGGTCTCACCTTCACCGGCAACACGGTGATCAATCCGGGTGGCGTCGACGTGCTCTTCGACCAGGATGTGCCCACGAGCAGCACGGTCGATCACAACACGTACATGGACGGCTCCTCGACGGCGTTCTCGGTGCTCGGCGTCGGCTTTACGCTGTCGACGTTGCAATCGAAGTATGGCTTCGACACGCACTCGACGATGACCCTGTCGTTGCCGGAGAACCACGTCGTTGTGGAGCCCAACACCTACGAGCGCGGCCGCGCCAATGTCATCGTGTATAACTGGAGGGGTGCCGGCTCGGTAACGGTCGATCTGTCGGGCGCGCTCAGCTCCGGTGACCACTACGTCGTGGTGAATGCGCAGAACTTCTTCGGCACGCCGGTCGCGTCCGGGACGTACAGCGGGCCGGTCACGATTCCGATCAGTGCGATCTCGGCGCCGGCCAGCATCGGCGGTCATGCGATGCCGTCGACCAGCTCGCAGTTCGAGACGTTCGTCGTGCTCAAGAAGTAGCTCATCGGCAGGACGGATGCAGAACGGGGCGGGCGACTTGGTCGCCCGCCCCGTTCTCGTTGCGATACCCAACGGACTTACACCGGCATCTGCGCCCGCTTCTTCCGCTGTCGGCCCGCTGCGACCGCGCCGTGTATCGCGGCGAGCCGCGCGGCGAGATTGCCGAACCCGTACTGCGTCTCGACGCGGCGGCGGCCGGCATCGCCCAGTCGCCGGCGCGCGTCGCTCGAGCGAGACAGCGCCACGAGGTGTTCCGTTAGGCAGGAGACGTCGCCGAGGGCGGTCACGTAGCCCGTCACGCCGTGATCGACGATCGCGCGGGCATCCCCCGTCGCCGTGCACAAGACGGGCAGCGACGCGGCCATCGCCTCGAGGACGACATTGGGGAACCCCTCGTGATCGGACGTCAGCATGAACACGTCCGCGGTCCGCAGCAGCGCCGGGATGTCGTTGCGCCGGCCCACGAACGCGATTGCGTCGCTCCCCAACCCGAGCGCCGCGGCTCGCCGTTCGAGTGCGGCGCGCTCCGGGCCATCGCCCGCAAGCACGCCGCGCACCGGCGCGCCCTGCGCCCGCGCGGCGGCGATCACCTCGAGGAACACGTCGAACCGCTTTTGCGGCACGAACGTCCCGACACCGACGACAACCAACGGATCGTTCTCGCGGCGCGGAGTCGAGCCGCCGGCGGCGTCGAACGCGGCCAGGTCGATAACGTTAGGCAACACGTGAATTCTTTGGTGCGTCAGGCCGAGTGTCAGGGCGTTGTCGCGGGCCGCCGTGGAGTTGACGATGAGCGCCGATGGCGCATGCAGGAGCCACCGCCCCCAACGACCATTGTATTCGACCTCGTGCAGCACGTCGTTGCGCGCCGCTCCGATGCCCACGGCGCGGACGAGCGGCGCCGCCATCGCGACGTACAGGTTGGTGTAGAAGTGCGCCGATTGGACGATGTCCGGGCGAAACCGACGCAGGGCGCCGACTAACGCGAGCGTGCGGAGCGGCGGCGCCGCATACCGTCCGACCCACTCGGGCGCAGGCCCGAGGTCGGCCAGCGCGCGCTCGTAATATTCGCCGCGCGTCAAACAGTAGACACGGACGTCGGCGCCCGCATCGCGCAATGCGCGCGCCATGTATACCAGTTGTTTCTCGGCGCCGCCCTGTCCAAGCGTGCCGGCGACGAACGCGATGCGCGCCGGCGATTCGTTAGGCGAGGACAAGGACGTCAGACGCCTGCTCCCTCAGCGGGAGCCCGGCGCGGCATGCGCCGCACAGCCGGCAAGCGGCGGCGGACGAACATCGCCGCTTCGATACTATCGCGCTCGAGGAATACCGTCGCACCGGCGGCCAGGTACCATAATCCCTTGGATTGGAACTCCGTCGCGAGAAGGGCGGCAAAGAGCGCGAGCGCAGTGAGCAAACCGAGGCGTCGCAACACGCGCTTTCGTGTCTTGAGCGCACCGTATGCGAACGACCCGACCCACGCGGCCATCAATAGGATGCCGAGGACGCCGTTCTCGGCGAGAACCTTGACCCAGCCGGAGTGCGCGGCACGCAGCTCGCCCCGTGCGTAGTCGCCCATGTTGTCGTGCCGGTCGAGGTTCTTCCACGCGATCTTGAAGCTGCCCGTGCCGACACCCATCGGGTGCTCTTCGAAGATGTAGAAACCTCCGATCGCCAAGTCGGAGCGACCACTCGTTCGGCTCGAGAGCGAATAATCGCCGCTCAGCGGTTGATCGGTCGTAAACAACTTGAAGAGCCGGAACGTGGCCCGCTCTTGCATCTGACTGAAATGTGAGGCGGCCGTGACGATGATCAACGCGCCGCACGCGATAGCGACCGTCCGCTGACGCAACCCGCGCATGGTGAGCAACAGCACGATGAGGCAGCACGCTCCAATGAGCAGGGTGCCGCGGCTGCCGCTCAAGAAGATCCACATGAAATTCACCACAGCCAGCGACAGGAGCGTCGCCTGCCCGCGCTTCATCGAGACGGCGTACGGGAATCCCAGACAGATCGCGAACAGCGCGGTGCACGGGAACATCGCCCACGCATTTTCGTTGATCGCGGGCAAGTGCAGGCGCTGGAAGAACCACGACAAGCCGCCTAACGCACCGGTCAGACCCGCGATCGTGCTGGTCCAGAACCACATGCGCTTGTCGGTGCCGGCGCGCACGAAGTAGATCAACAACCCGAACGTGATGAGGATGCCGAGGATCTGCTGCAGTCCCTCGACCAGATTGTTGGTGATCGACAGGTCGACGACCAACAGTCCGATGAAAGCGGTGAGCAACACGTTGTGCCGATCTCGGAGCCGGATGAGGAACGGCAGGTACAACAGCATCACGAGGAGCAGCCAGTAGTTCAGCGTATTCCATCGCAGCACGCCGCCCGTGAGCAGATACACGCGCGCCGGTCCGTCGATCACGCACAACATCGTGAGGCCGACCATCCCGAGGCGCGGCTTATACACGCCGATGACCAAGGTCAGGAGTCCGATCGCCTCGATGATCGTGAGGGCGACCCGAAAGCCCACGACGAACGAAGCGCCCCAAACCAGAATGACGAACAGTGAGAAGAGCGGTCCCCACCATTTTCCGGTCTGTGGAACCTTCCGCGCGCCTAACGGGCGACGACGCGGCGCCTGTTCCCCCGGAGGAGGAATGGGCGGCGGCGGTGAATCCGCGACCGGCAACGTTGGTGGAGTATTCATGCCCGGAGTCGTCCGTCCGTCATCGTCCATCCCCAGTGCGCAGCACACACTGTTCCGATGCGCTCTGCCCATGCCTCGAGTGTGCGCCCCTCGACATACGCACGACACCGGCGGCGCAAAGCGGTCCAATCCAGGTCGTCTACGAGTACATGGCGAATCGCGTCGGCAAGCGCCTGGCTGTCACCAGGAGCGACCAACCAGCCCCGTTCGCCGCCGGTGCCGATCACCGCCGACGCCGCTCCGACGTTCGAGGCGAGCACCGGCAGACCGTGCGCCATCGCATCCAACCACGCCTTGCTGAACCCCTCTGTAAGGGACGGCTGGACACACACATCCGCTACATCGAGAGCGCTCGACAGCGTGTCGCGGTCCACCTGTCCGGCAAACGTGACACGATCGCGGCAACCCACCGCCGCCGCGCGCGCTTCCAGCGTCGCGCGCTCATCGCCATCACCCAGAACCGTGAGGTGAGGTTGAGCAAGGGTTAGGTCCTTTGCAAGAATACCCAGCGCATCGATCAATACCGCTACGCCCTTTTCCGGTGAAAGACGGCCGGCGTACACGAGTCGCGGCGTGCTCGACAGTCCGCGATCCAGCCGCGGTGCGATCCGGTCGAGCTCGCGTCGTGCGAGAGCGGTCGAAAAGACCCAGTTCATTCGGGGAGCGGGTGCGGCGTCGCCTTCACCCGTCGCGAGCATCACGTTGCGGCCTCCCGCCGCGCGACGCATGCACGCTTTCGTCACGCGATTCATGAAGGTGGATTGTGTGTTGGCCACCCACGAGCCTCCGTACCGCGCGAGCACACGCTTCCGCATGGCGAGCGCGATCCACATGCCTAACAATGGAACGTCGCCCGGCAAGGGAACGTGCACGACATCGGCGTTCCGCGCGCTGGCGGCAATCCTCCAGAGGTAGTACGGCAGGCTCGCTATGATCGAGAGCTTGCGACGCAGGTCGGCACCACTCGGCGAGCGCAGCGGAACGATGCGCGCATGCGCCGGAAGCGGGATCCCGCCCGCGCGCGGCGGTACGCGCACGATGACGAGCGTCATGTCATCGAACAGGGACGCGATGGCGTCCATCTGAAATGGGAAGCCGCCGAACGACATCCAGCGCCCCGACTCATCCTGCCAGCACGGCTTGAATGAGACGGCGCACACACGCAGCCGGCGACGAGCCCGCTCGGGCGCGGTCACCGGCGACGGAGGAGCGTCACCAGTGACCAGTACAGTCGTCGCGCCAGCCATTCGGGAATACCGGGCCGCTCGAAGCGTCGCAGGCAGAACTCCTGATATCGATACAACAACGACGGGGGCAGCGGCGGCACAATGCCCCAGTTCCAGATCTTGATGAATGCGTGTGGCCATGCAAACGTCTGCGTGCCGACGCGCTCGAGGCCCGCCGCATCGAGCGCAGCCGAAAGATCGCGCGACGTGATGAACCGATCCTTGGCCGGGATCGGCCGACGCGCGATCCACCGGAGCACGCGCCACATCACGGACTCGGTGCGAAGCGCGAGGCACTCAGGGTTAGGCGTCGTGAGGTAGAGACGGCCTGACGGGCGCAGGACGCGGCGGATCTCGCGCAGCAACGCCTCCTTGTCGATCACGTGCTCGATCACCTCGACCAGCACCGCGAGATCGAACGAGGCATCGGGGAATGGCAGGACGTTCCCATCGTACGCTTCGAACGAACACCAGTCGAAGCCCAGCGCCCGGGCTTGGGCGATCGCCTCGGTCGACACATCCACGCCTGCAACACGAACGTGCTCGGTCCGGTCCGGGTGACGTTGGCTGAACAACACCTCGACCGACCCGCGATTGCATCCGATGTCGATCACGTCGCGCACCGGCGGTTCGGCCATGAGATCCGCGGCGCGCTCGTACTTGCGCCAGGTGCCGAGGCCGCTGACCGTCGCGCGATCGGGAAAGAGTCGTCGGCCGTGCAACGCCTCGTGATCGAAGTGCGCCTGAACCGTCTCGGACGTCACGACGACCATGACTGCGCCTCCTGTCCAATGACGTCGCGAGGAAGCACCGTGCGGATGCGGCCTTGCTCGCGCCACTGGTGAATGCGTGAGAGCGTCTGTTCGAGCAGGCGGAGCGACTGCGGGTTGCGATCGTCGCTCGCCGAGTGCGGGTGACCGTGCAACGTCCAGAGTCCACCGCGATCGAGGTGTCGCTCGAGGATCGTTTGCACGTCCGCCGTGAATCCGACCGGCAGGTTGAGGCGCAGGCACGCGATGCCGCCGATCTGCTCGAGCGTGCCGGGCCGCCGAGGTAAACGGCGCCGCACGATCTCGACGACACGGTCGGACAGCGGCCGATAGGCGAGGCGACAGAACTTGTACCCGGCATCGGTCAGCGACGCACAGAGCCGTGCGACATCCGTGCGTTCGTGGCGCACCGTTCGGCGCTCCGAGAGACTAACGGAAAGCTTCTGGGGAAAGTCGAACGGCTGATTGAAGGGCGGCACGAAGCTCACCACTTCGGCGCCGATGCACTGCTCGAGCGCGTCCTTGCTGTGCCGGACCGTCTCGTCGAGTGCGGCGGCATCGAGACCGGGCAGCCACTCGTGGCGGAACGAATGGCTGGCGACTTCGTGGCCGGCATCGTGAATGCGCCGAATCTGATCGGGGTCGTGATACGGCCGCGCGCCGGCGAGCGCCGCCGCGCCCACGACGGCAAAGCACGCGGGCACGTCGTACTTGGCGTGCAGCTCGAGGAGCGATTCGGTATTGGAAAACTCGAGCGCACCCCACGTCGGCGCACCGTTAGGATTGCGGGAGCGATCCGCGCCCCACTGCGTGTCGTAATCCCAGAAGATGACTACGTTAGGCACCTCGGTTTGAGGCGCGCGCCCGGCGCCGTTGCGGGCCGCCTCGCCGCGGCCCTTGATGCGCGGACGCGGCGCGTCCACGCGGACGCGGTCCCAGCGCACCACGATCGTGCTGTCCGCGGGCACGTCGCCCCACACACAGAGCCAATCGCCCCACCGGCGCCATCCGATGGCGGCTGCGCCATTCCAGCTCACGGCCTCCGGCCTCACCGACGCCGGCAACATCATCGTCGCGCCGCGCAGTACCTCGCCCGTCGGGTTCACCAACTCCACCGCGCACTCGGAACGCGGCGTCACGGCCACGCATTGCATCGTTCGGGTCCACGTTGCCATTTCGCCCACGGGCGGGTTCCACATCCGGCCGGCGACGACGACGTCCGTTAGGCAATCGAGCGCTGCCAGCCAGGCCGGCGCCAATCGCGTGTCGCCGGTGTCGGGCGAGAACAGTCCTGCCACGTACGGCAAGGTATTGAGCAGGTAGGTATGGGCCACGTGGAGTCCGCGCTCGTGCACCAATCGCTCGAACGCCGCCGGTGTGTACGCATCGCGGAGGTGCAGCACCTCCTGCGTCGCGAAGAGCAATTGGTCTCCCGGACGCACCTGGTGCATTGGTACGGCGCGCTCCGGATACACGACCGCGCTCCAGTCGAGACCCTCGCGGCGGCTGAACAACCGCTCGGGTGCCGACGCTCCGCGACGTCCCTGCCCCGATGCCTCGAACAGTCCGCGGAGCGCGACCCCCGCGGCCGACAGCGCCGCGGCCGGGCGGCTGGCTAACGACCCGGCGCGTTTGAGATACGCACGTCGCCCGACGCTCAGCGCCTTTCCCACGGTATGGTGCAGCGCGCCGGTGGCACGAGAGAGAAAGGCCGAGCGCAGATAGTGCGCGGCGATGAGAAAATCGCGGTTCGCGGCGTGGCGCATCGAGCCCTGGACCGACCGACCCAGGTCGCTCGCGTTAGGCGCGAGGAGGTTGAGCGAGCCTGACGCGTCGACCGGTGCATCGTGATACGACCAGAGCGTGGTGATACCGTGGTCCCGCAGACGGTTCAGGAGGTCATAGTCCGGGTTGTCCGCGCCGCCCATCGAATAGCAATAGGCGAGGGACAGTCCATGATCGATCCATGTGTCCGGTCGATAGCGCTCGGTTAGGCCGGCTAAGGCGCGCCGGAACCGATCGGGGGCAATGTTCCCGGATTCGTTCACGCCGTGCGGCGCGATCTCGCTTCCCTCGTCGTGGAGGGCGTCGAGGAGTGCGCCGTACGTTGGGCGCTCCAGCGTCGGCGCCGGTTTGCGCGGCACCGAGTCGCTCTCGATCGCGAACACGCTCTTCGTCAGGCGAAGGCCGCGGCCCATCCAGCCGCGAGCACCGTTGGCGCCGTGCATGAACACCCGGAACCGCTCTTCGTCGTCGAAATCGGGGTGGTCGGTGATCGTCAGCGCCGCTTCGGCGCCGAACGGGAACCGGGCGAGTATGGCCGGGGTGGGCGCAGCCCGGTCGACACGACGCACCAGGAGCTCGACCCGCGACGACCATCCCGCGTTGCGAGTCGGAGCGGCCGTCGACTCGGAGTGACCGGTGGCGAACGACCACCGCGGGTGGAGCGCGGCAGCGTCGAGTGTGATCTCCATCGTCAGGACGCCGCGGCTGCACGAAACGACGGCAGGAATGCATCCGCGCGCCGAGCGCAGTTCGAGGATGGCGCCGGACGGATCGCGCCAGCGCAGCACGAACGGCGTCGATTCGTTAGTCACCGAACGATCGCGAACCCGGCGCCACCGGCAGTAGCGATCCAGGTGGTGCGGCCATCCTACACACCGCGCGCTGAGGCGGATCGAGCAGCGTCGAATCGACGCGGCGCGTTCGGCAACGGCCGTGAGCGTGATCGGCCGCAGCGCCGAGTGCTCATCGAGACAGAGCGTGCCCAACACGAGCCCGAACCGCATCGCGTCATCGGCGCTCGACCACCGGGCGGCACCGCTGGGCATCCATGCGCTCGGCGCATGGTGTGGCGTTCGGCCGACGTATTCGATCGCCGGAACGCCCACCGTCAACGGCGCGCATGGGCTGTTCGGCTCGAACGCCTGGATGATGGTGGTCGCGGTCATGACGCGACGCCTGATGGCAGCCGGCCGTCGGGGCCGGAAGGTTCACGGGCGTCGCCTAACGGGGAGGCGCCGCGCCGGCCGGCATCCGCGAACGCGATGTCGTATTCCCGATGCACCGGTGGTTCGTCGTATCGCGGGGGCTCCGTCACACAGCTGATCAATCCGCCAAGCGTACCGCGCGCATGCAGGAGCGGCGCGCTCGACGTAGGGTGCGACGCAAACTCGAGGACGTCCACACCCATTCCGTATGCAAAGTCGAGCCAGAATCTGAGCGAGTCGGAGACGCGCGGTGTCGCGTGCCGCTTCCAGATGAAATAGCGATTGCGCACTTCCATGCGCCCCTTCTTGGCGGCGTTCGGGCGCCCCTCTGGAGCGTGGTTGTGCGAGAGGTGCGCGTCACCACACCAGAGCAGCGTCCAATCGCGACCGATGCGGAGCGACATCTCGAGATCTTCGCCCTGCGCGTAACCGCTGAAGTAAAGCGAGAAGCGCTGTCGTTCGAGCACGGCGCGGCGGTAGGCAACGGCGCCGCCCGGAACGACCTGCACGCGGCGCGTTCCGGTGAAGCGCGGCACGTGCGTGATCGGGAGTGACACGCCGCTGCGCAAATACGATCCCGGATCCGCGCGTTGGGCGAGGCCCAGCGCGAATCGCATGCGCCAGCGCCACGAGAGCGTACCGCCCATGTTATTGATGATGGCGCCGGCGACGGCGCCGACGGTACCGCCGGCGTCGCGGGCGAACACATCGCGAATGGCCTGGAAATAGCCGGGAAGCGGCACACAGTCATCGTCCAGGTAGTACACGAACGCCCCGGCCGACGCATCCACGCCCACGTTGCGTTGCAGCGTTAGGCCAGCCGGGCTTCGCACGTAGGAGAGATCAAAGCGCGGTGTGTGCGCCGCGATCCACGCGTCGAGCGCGTCGCCGGTCGCATGTCCACGGGATCCATCCACGATCACCACCTCGGCGGGCGTGTCGGGCAGGAGCAGCAGCGCGTCGAGCAGCGTGGTGATGGCGGCCGGCCGCTCGTATGTCGGGACGACGAGCGAGCAATCCGTCAGGCCGGCGCGCGGCAGCGCCGCCGCGCGCCATCCGCTCAGCCGCTCAAGTGGTGCTGCGTCCAGCGCGGTAGTCACGCGGCGGAACCCGCGCGCATCGGTTGCTCGAGCGCGGACATGAGGCGATCGATGATCCCGTCCCACGCGAAGTGCGACGCGATGCGGCGGCGGCCGGCGTCGCCTAACCGGCGGCGGAGCATCTCATCCTGGATCACGCGGCGCAGGTTCGCGGTGTGCGCGTCGACGTCACCCACGTCGCCCGCGAGCGCCGTTTCGCCTTCCGCGATGACGCCGCGAATGCCCTTGGCGCGCGTCGTCACCACCGGCATTCCGCTCGCCATCGCTTCCCCGACGACGATGCCGTACCCCTCGAGGTGGCTCGGGAAGAAAAAGACATCCCCGGCAATGAAATACTCCGGCATCTGTTCGTAGGGCACGCCGGCAAGGTGCGTCACGCGCGCGTCGGCGGAGGCAAGCTGGCCGATCAGCGCTGCCTGATCTTCCTCGACCGGTTTGCCGATCACCAGCAGCCGCGCCGCCGGCGTATCGGCGATCTTGCGCCACGCGGCGACGAGGTCGCTCACGCCCTTGCGGCGCGACAG
Source organism: Gemmatimonadaceae bacterium (assembly GCA_035277485.1). Classification (GTDB taxonomy): domain Bacteria; phylum Gemmatimonadota; class Gemmatimonadetes; order Gemmatimonadales; family Gemmatimonadaceae; genus JADGGM01. The sequence continues at coordinate 1,676 of DATEKK010000162.1, read as the reverse complement.
GACGCCGACGAACAGCACGAGCACGTCATCGTGCCCAACGCCTAACCGGGCGCGCACGGCGGCGCGGCGCGGACGGGCGCGGTCGAAGCGCGCCGCGTCGATGCCCATCGGTACGATGATCGTGCGGTCGTCATCCACGCGCGGGCACGTGCGCACGAGATCATGGCGCGTGTCCGGCGAGAGACAGGTGATCAGGTCGCATCGCGGCGGCAGCCACCGGTCGACCATTCGCCAGAACGGCCGGTCCTCGAGATGGAGGTACGATCCCCAGATCTTGTGGCCCGCGCTCGAAGCGACGGCACCCAGGCCGACCGAGTACGGACTGTTGAAGCGGATCCAGTCCACGGGCGGCAAGCGTCTCAGCAGCTGACGCAGGTCGAGCGCGACATCCATGTTCCCGATGTACGGCAGCTTCTTGCGCAGCCGGCGATGCCACGTGTGCGGCGTGAATCCGGGATGCTCCACGATGGGCTCGCCATGCTCCGCCAGCACATGGACGTCGACGCCACGATCCGCGATCCGCGTGAGAAACTCGCGATCGGTGATCGTGCCGCCGAGCACGGACTTGGGCGAGAGCCCGGTCTGTACGGCGACGATACGCATGGGCGTCGGCCGCTGGTTAGGCCGCGCGCGCTCGGGCGATGGCCGGCGCGTGCTCGTTTACCCAGGCGAACAGCTGCTCCATGCCCGCGTGCACGCCGGTGCGCGGCACCCAACCCAGCTCGCTGGTCGCCTTGCCGTTGTCGCTGTAGAACACGCGCTGGTCGCCCGGGCGCCAGTCCGCAAACGTACGCGGGATCGACCTGCCTAACTGGCGCTCGAGCTCGCCCAACACCTCGAGCACGCTCGCGCGATTCGCGGGTCCGCCGCCGGCGTTGTAGATCGCGCCGGGGCGGCCGCGCTCGAGACACAGATCGTAGAGCTCGAGCAGGTCTTGAACCCAGAGCAGGTCGCGCACCTGTTTGCCGTCGCCGTAGATCGCCGTCGGCAAGCCGAGGACGGACGCGATGGTGAACCAGGCCACCCACCCTTGATCCTCGACGCCGAATTGGCGCGTCCCATAGATGCACGACTGGCGCACGACGAACGAGCGCAGCCCATAGATGCGCGAGTAATCGCGCACGTACTGGTCCGCCGCGCCCTTCGAGCACCCGTACGGCGAGTGGAAGTCGAGCGGCTCGGCCTCGCTCACACCGCTCGGCAACGACGCGAAATCGTAGCGGCCGTCGCGCTCGATCACGTCGTGGTGCTCGAGACCGCCGTACACCTTGTTCGTGGACGCGTACACGAAACCTGCGTCCGGCGCATGGCGCCGCACCGCTTCGAGCACGTTGAATGTGCCTAACGCATTGACCTCGAAGTCGTGGCGCGGGTCGGTGACCGACGTCGTGACCGCAACCTGGGCCGCGAGGTGGAGCACGGCATCCACGCCGCCCGTCTTGTCGAACGCGCGATCGAGATCCGCGGGTTGCCGCACATCGCCGCGTATGCACCGCACGTCGCCGCGATGCTGTAGGTGGTCCCAGTTGATGTCGCTGCCGCGCCGCGACAGGTCGTCGAACACCGTGACGCGCCAACCGCGCTCGGCGTAGTGGGTCGCGGCGTGGCATCCAATGAAACCGGCGCCGCCGGTGATCAGCATGGACTTCGCGTTCGTCACGGTGTGGTCCTCGGTT
>DATEKK010000161.1:0-24806 GCA_035277485.1 Gemmatimonadaceae bacterium | reverse complement strand
CGATCTCAGACGCGCCATGAGCGCGTAGTCGATCGGCTTTTCGCGCGACACTTCGCTGGTCATGAACTTGAACTCGCCGCCCTCGGCGGCGTCGCCCATGAACGCGTCGGCGTAGACGAAGATGCCCTCCGACCCATCTTCGGCCATGCCGACCGCAACGAGCTCGCCGCGCGCGACGCGGCGCATTTCCTTCACCCAGAGCGCGCCGCCTTGGTCGAGCACGAGCGCGCCGTCCATGCGCGGCTCGCGCGGCATGCGCCACTCATCACCGATGTGGACGTACGTCGGCAGGTTGGTGGTCGAGAAAAATCCTTCGGGCAACACGCCGTCGGCCGGAGCCGCGACGAATCGCGCCTCAGGAAGGCCGGCAAAGCGCGCGGCGCTGAAATCGGGGTGGTTGAACTCGGGCACGAAGAAAGGTACTCGGAGGAGGGGGTTCCGGGACAGGGACGAGCTCGCTCCGGGGGCGTTAGAGAATCGATACCGGTTCGCGGTCCACCGCCACGCGCAGCTGTGCCGCGCGAGGAATCTCGAACCGGCGCACGAAGTACCGCACGACCGACGTGAGCGCCGCCGGGTGATCGCTCTTGAGCAGCACGTGCCAGCGCCACCGGCGCTTGATCCGGTCGATCGCGCATGGCGCGGGTCCGATGAGCGTCACCTGGTCGCGCGCGCGCGCATCGATGAGACGCGTGAGCCACTTCGCCGCGCCCAACGCCAGCGACGCGGTGGCGGTTTCCTCGAGGCCGCTGCACACGATGTTCACGAGCCGCACGCCGGGCGGATATGGCGGCTTGACCCGCGTCGGAAGTTCGGCCCGCACGAACGCGTGGTAGTCGTGCGTGACGGCGCAGCGCACGGCGTGGTGCCCGGGCACACGCGTTTGGATGATGACTTCTCCGCCCTTGGGTCCGCGGCCCGCGCGTCCCGCCACCTGGCTCAAGAGCTGAAAGCTCCGCTCCGATGCACGAAAGTCCGGCAGATTGATCCCGACGTCGGCATCGATCACGCCCACGAGCGTGACGTTAGGAAAGTCGAGCCCCTTCGCGATCATTTGTGTGCCGAGCAGGATCTCGACTTCGCCACGGCCGACGCGGTCGAGGATGTCGGCGTGCGCCCATTTGCCGCTCGTGGTGTCGACATCCATGCGGGCGACGCGCGCGTACGGGTACCGCTCGAGCAGCAGGCGCTCGACCTGCTGCGTGCCTAACCCGCGCTGGCGCACCGTTGGGCCGGCGCACTGCCGGCACGTGTGCGACGCGGGTTCCTCGTGCAGACAATAGTGGCAGACGAGGCGCTCGGGGCTCGTGTGGTAGGTGAGGCTGATGCTGCAGTTGGGGCAGCTGTGTACGTCGCCGCACCCGTCGCACTGGAGGAACGACGCGTAGCCGCGCCGGTTGAGGAGCAGGATGCTCTGCTCGCCGCGCTGCAGCCGCTCGCCTAACGCTGCTTCGAGCGGCTCGCTGAACACGCGGCGAAACGCGGCGCGCGCCGCGGCGGCGCCGGGCTCGAGCCCGGCGATCACCGGCCGGGCATCGCGCGGGCGTCTCAGGTCGACCACTTCCACCGCCGGCAGCTTCCCCGCGCCCACGCGGTCGGGCAGCGAGAGCAGCCGGAACTTGCCCGCCTGCGCGTTCTGCCAACTCTCGAGGCTGGGCGTGGCGCTGCCTAACACAAGGACGGCGCCGGCGAGCTTCGCGCGCATCACGGCGACTTCTCGCGCGTGGTATCGCGGCGTCTCGCCGTTCTTGTAGCTGGACTCGTGTTCTTCGTCGACGATGATGGCGCCCAGGTCGTCGACCGGCGCGAACACGGCCGAGCGTGCGCCGACCACGATGCGCTTCTGGCCGCGCTTGAGCGCCAGCCACGCGTCGTACCGCTCGCCGTCGCCTAACGCGGAATGGAGCACGGCCACGCGGTCGCCGAACACGGCGCGGAACCGGTCGACCGTTTGCGGCGTGAGCGCGATCTCGGGCACGAGCACGAGGGCCGAGCGGTTGCGGCGATCGACGACCTCGCGCAGGAGCTCGATGTACACGAGCGTCTTCCCGCTGCCGGTGACGCCGTGGAGCAGCACGGTTTCGCCCGGCTGCGCTGCGACGATGGCATCGATGGCCGAGCGCTGCGCGTCGGTGGGTGTGTGGCGTGCCGGCGCGAGCGCCGGTCGCGAGGCGAACGGATCGCGCGCCACGATGTTGGACTCGATCGTTGCGAGCTCGCGCTCGACGAGCGCCTTGACGACCGCGGGCGAAAACCCGAGCTGGCCGGTGAGATGCGCGACCTCGGCGTGTCCGCCCATGCCCTCGAGCACCTCGAACAGCTCGCGCTGGCGCTTGGCTCGTGCGAACGCTTTCTGCCGCTCCTGCAGGGTGGGCAGATCCTGGCGTAACACGAGGATGCGCTCGGCCCGTTGGGCCGGCCGCGGCGCGGCGGCACCGGTGAGCAGGGCCGGCAGCGCGGCGCGCACCACTACGCCTAACGGAACGACGTAGTACTCCGCGATCCACCTGCACAGCGACAGCATGGACGGCGACAACGCCGGCTCGGCGTCGGGCACGTCGAGCACTTCGCGCGGCGACTTCACTCCTGCGCCGTCGCTCGGCCCCAAACAGATCCCAACCGCACGCGACCCGCGCACCGGCACCACGACGCGCGAGCCGGGCGCGGGCGCGTTGATGCTCCCGTCGGGCAGCGCGTACGTGAAGGTCTGAAAGAGCGGGAGCGGTAACGCGACTTCGATGAGGCGCGTTGCCGTTGCCATTGCCGTGGCGCTCATTGCGCGTCGGTGGCGCAGGTCATAGCACGAATAATAGACCGGCGCCGTTCAACAGGTTGCGGTCATCTACGCTCAAGTTGGAACGGGCAAAGCACGGACAAACCGGACAAAGCGCGGGCGCGAACAGCAGAAAACGATTTAAACGAAATGCCGTCTTGTCTTGCTCTTTCTCTTTAGGCCGCGCTTTGTCCGGTTTGTCCGTGCTTTGGCCGTTTCAACATGAGCGTAGATGCCGGCCAGGAGCGTCCGGGGCCCGCCGTCGACTGGCTACCGCTTCACCCGCGTGACGCCTAACCCCGGTCCCTCTGGCAGCTTGATCACGCCACCATCGATGGTGGCACCCACGAATGGATCGTCCGCGAGGAGCGCCGCGCCATCGAGATCGGCGTAGTCGAGCAACGGCGCCAGGTGCGCGGCGGCGGTGATCGCGAGACTCGACTCGATCATGCAACCCATCATCACCAGCATCCCGTGCGCGCGTGCGGTCGCAGCCATTTTCACTGCCTCTCGCAGTCCGCCGCACTTGGCGAGCTTGATGTTGATGCCGTCCACGACGCCGGCCAGCCGCGCGACGTCCGCCGCCACGAGGCACGACTCGTCGGCGATGATCGGGAGCGGCGACCGCTCGCGCACGAAGCGCAACCCCTCGAGGTCGTGCGGCGGCAGCGGCTGCTCGACGAACTCCACGCGGTGCGCCACGAGACAGTCCATCATGCGCAGCGTGTGCTTGGGCGTCCACGCCGCGTTGGCATCCACGCGCACGATCGCGTTAGGCGCCTCCTCGCGGATGATGCGCAGGATCTCCTCGTCGTGGGCCGAGCCCAACTTGATCTTGAGCACCGGGTACGACGACGCCTCGCGCACCTTGCGCCGCAGCTCGTCGGCGCCGGCGATGGCGATCGTGAAGCTCGAGAGCGGCGCCCGGGCCGGGTTCAGGCCTAGCAGACGATACACCGGCACGCCTAACCGCTTGCCCGCCAGGTCGTGCAGCGCCGCGCTCACGGCCGCTTTCGCCGCCGCGTTCCAGCGGACCACCCGGTTGAGCTCGGCCTCGATATCCTCGAGCGCCCAGGCGTCCGCGTGCTCGAGCACCGGCGCGAACATGGCGAGCGCGGCGGGAATCGTGTCCGCCGTCTCGCCATAGAATTTGCTGGGCGCCGCTTCGCCCCAGCCCTCGGCGCCGTCCGCGTCCGTCACACGCACGGTCACGACGCGAACTTCGCTCTCGCTGCCACGCGAGATCGTGAACGCGTGCTTCGTGTGCACGCGCACTTCTTCGTGCTCGAGTTTCATCGGGATGTCGGGGTGATGCCGAGTCGCCGCGCCAACCACGCGGTGCGCATGCCGTCGGGACCGGGCGTCTGCGCCAGGTAGCCGATCAGCGCGTCCGCTACTTCGTTGCCGCGTTGGAAGCGCTCGGCGGGATTCTTGGCGAGGCACTTCATCGTGATCGTGGCCAACGCCGGCGGCGTGCGCGAGTCGACCACATCGGGCGACGCCGCCGACTCGTGCACGTGCTTGTACCCAATCGAATACGAGTCCGCGCCGTCGAACGGCGGAAAACCCACCAGCATCTCGTAGAGCAGCACGCCGATCGAATACAGGTCGCTGCGCCCGTCGACCAGCTTCCCCATCGCCTGCTCGGGCGACATGTAGTGCGGCGTGCCCATGGCGCGGCCCGTCATCGTCAGGCGGTTGTGAAAGCGCGCTGTCGCAATGCCGAAGTCGGTGATGAGCGCGTTGTCATCTTCGTCGAACAGAATGTTGTCGGGCTTGATGTCGCGGTGCACGACGCCGTGCCGGTGCGCATAGTCGAGCGCGACCGCCACCTGCGAGCCGATCACCGCCGTCTGGTGCGGCCCAACGGTGCTGCCCTTCACGATGCGGTCGGCCAGCGAGCCGCCCGCCATGTACGGCATCACGAGATAGACCGTCGTCTCGAGTTGCCCGTAGTCGAGGATCTGGCAGATGTACGGATGGAGCAGTTGGGACGCCGCTTCCGCTTCGCGACGAAATCGCTCGCGCATCTCCTCGTCTCGCGCCAGGTGCGCGAGCAGCACCTTGATCACGACCGGCCGGCCGAGTTGCAGGTGCTTGGCCGCGTACACACTCGCCATGCCGCCGGTGGCAAGCCGCCGATAGATGCGGTAGCGGCCGCCCGTGATGCGGCGCAGCAGGTCGAGCTCTTCGTCGGGCGGTTCGTTAGGCGCGTCCGGCAGCTCCGGCAGCTCGGCGGTGCATCGGCTGCAGGTCACGGCCGTGCCGCGATTCCAGGTCCCACACTCAGGACAGAACATGACTCATAATCCGAAATCCAGACGCACGAAGTCGTACGGCGGCCACGGACCCGTTTGCTGAATGGTCAACCCGGCGTGCCGATTCGCCAGGATCCGCACGGCGTTCTCGAAGTCGTTCCACCGCTCGCGATCGAGGAGAAACGCCGCGCTGAACAACGCGGGCTCGGGCACGTCCACCGGCGCGAGCGTCATCGCCGCCGATGACACGCGACGCAGGGCACGAAAGCATTCCGTGATCACCGTCGGCGTGGTGGGCGTGGTCGGCTCGGCTTCCGTCGTTGGGCGACGCGTGAGATGCACGCGCGCCTCGCACCGTCCGGCCACGAATTGCAACCCTTCGGACAGCGCGATGTAGTTCTGCTCCATCCAACGCCGCAGCTGCTCGGCGTTGCGAAAGACCGTGCCGCAAGGCGCGGGCAGCACGCCGCCGTTCTGGAACGCGGATTCCACGATCTGCTGATGCAGATCGATGTCGCTCGGCTCGAGCTCTTTGCGCGAATCGGTGATGGGTTTGACGAGCGCCGCGAGATCGCGCATGCGGACGAGGCTCGCCTCCGACGGCACACCACCGTCGGTGTCGCGCGCGACAGACGTCACGCCGAACAATCGCACCCCGGCGACGACAACGTGGCGGGCCACAGCGTCACGCCCGAACCGGAGATATGGACCGACTCAACGCCATAGCGTGTGAAGTTATGCGCGACGATGCTATCGAGCCAACACGGCCAGCATGGTGACGCACGCCTCGCCGACGCGGTCGGGCGCGTATCCGCCCTCGAGCGCGCCCACGACGCGGCCCGCGCACCACGCAGCCGCGCGCTCGGTGAGGAAGCCGGTGAGCGTGGTGATGTCCTCGAGCTCCAGCGTGAATCCGCCCAGCGGATCGCCGCGGAGCGAGTCGAAGCCGGCCGACACGAGCACGAGATCGGGGACGAAGCCCTGGGTGGCCTGATCGACGGCGCGCTCGAGCTCATCGACGTAGCGCTCGGCCGGGAGTCCTGCGGGCAGGGGGACGTTCCAGACGTTGCCGTTCCCGCGGTCATCGGCCGCGCCGCTGCCGGGATACCACGGCCATTGGTGCATGGAGACGAAATGGATACCTGGGTCGCTCTCGACCAGCGCCTGGGTGCCGTTGCCGTGGTGGACGTCCCAGTCGACGATGAGCACGCGGTCGAGACCGTGCCGGCGGCGCGCGTAATGGGCCGCGATGGCGATGTTGCCGAAGAGACAGAAGCCCATTGCGCGGTCGCGCAGCGCGTGGTGTCCGGGAGGGCGGACCGCGCAGAAGCTGCGGACGGCGCGTCCGTCGACCGCCATATCGACTGCGTCGAGGACGCAGCCGGCGGCCGCGGTGGCGGCGTCCCAGGAGCCTTCGCTGGCGACCGTGTCGGCGTCGAGCGAACCGCCGCCGGCGGCGACCAGCTCCTGGACCTCACGGATATAGATCGGGTCGTGCGCCAGGGCGAGCTCCTGTGCCGTGGCGTGCCGGCCCTCCAGGTGCTCGATGGCGCCGAAGAGCTCGGGGCGTTCGCGCAGTGCACGGGTGATGGCGCGGAGCCGGCCGACGTGCTCGGGGTGTCCCCAGCCCGTGTCGTGGCGGCCGCAGTCGGCGTGGGAGATGAAGGCGACGCTCACGTTAGGCGCGCCCTGGACCGGGTCACCGGACCGGGCGGCGTCGGCGATGGGTGAGCAGGAAGATCGAGCCGTCGCGCGCGCCGACTTGGGACACGCTGCGCCGCTCGTCGAGGACTTCGCGGCCGTTGATCTTGATCACGAAGTCGCGGGCGTCGGCGCGCGGGTCGAGGGCGGCCAGGGCCGCGACCTTGATCGCGAGCACGCGCTCGGCGGGCGGGGCGACGATGCGGACGACGTCCCAGAGCTCGGGGAGCTCGACGCGCAGGGTGAGCGCCTCTCCGTTAGGCGTGCCCAACCGGATGGTGTCGCGGCGGGCGCGGAGCGTGCTGGTGAAGGGCATCGTCATCCCGTGATCTCCTCGACCATCGGGTGCGGGTCGAGCGAGGCGAAGAACCGCGAGATCTGCGCGTCGAAGAGATACGTAGAGCCGCGCACGCGCGTGCCGCCCTCGATCGGGGTGACGCCGATGACGAGCTCTTCCCCGCCCTGTCCGCGAAAGGTTGCGTAGGCGGGGCCTTCCTTCTCGAGAAAGGCGGCGTAGAGCGGGTTGCGTGACGCGAAAAACCGCTTGGCTTCGGCCAGAACGGCGTCGGGGGCCAGCGTGGTGGTGACTTCCTGGATCATGGTGCAGAATCCTGTGTTGTCTCGAGAGCCCGGCTATTGATCACGACTGAATTTATCGTGGCGCACTTTCGATTGGCAGGCAGGCGGCAGCTACCCTTCGAGGATTTCCTCCAGAGCAAATCGCGTCTTGGGCGGCAGTTGTGACTCATCGAAATAATGAGTGATGACATCCACCGCTTCAGCCAACGTCGCGATGTTCAGTGCCCGGAGAAGGTACCGCACGTCTTCTTCGTCGTGAAATTCTTCGCCGAGTCGCATGGCCATGCATTTCATGGCGAGGAGGTATGGCAGTGTGGCGACGAACACGCGCAGATTGGAGAGCTCGAGGAATGTCGAGTACTCACCGTGCGCGCCGAGGTAGCCCTTGGCGGCGTCGTTGAGCCACGTATCCGGAACGTCGGCACGCGCGGCGACCCGCGCGGCAGCCTCGCGCACGACCTTGGCCGGCTTGAAGAACGCGTCGACGTCGCGCGTGGCGTCTCGGGCGTCGAGCGCGAGGCACATGACGGCGCCGCCAACCACGTACACCTCGCCTAACGTGTCGCGCAGGGCGAGCTCGTCGTTGAGGAGGCCGAAGAGCCGGCGGATATCGGCGCTGCTGAAACGGACGACGCTCACCGCTTACACCCGCGCGCCTAACGTCGCTTCGGCGAAAATGTTCCGGCGCCGAAACGCGACCGGCGCCGCGCGGAGCAAATAGAGACGTGCGCTGCGCAGCGACGTGGCGAAGTGCGGCGCATCGAGCGGTGCGATGTCACTCGTCCAGGTCGGAGCGGCAACGCCAGCCGAGCTTGCGGCCTGCTCGACCATCGCCGCGACGTAGTTCTGCAGGTACGGCGTGAGGCCGCGAACATCGACGCGCTCCAAGGCCGACCCGAACTCCATCGGAGCGAGACCGGCGAGCAGGTCCTGGAACTCGGCGAGGGCGAACGACCGATCTCGATCGTCGCGCAGGGCGGCGATGATACCGGCGACCCGGCCGTCCACGTCGGGGAGTGCGCGCGCCAGCACGTACGCCGAGACATCCAATCCGGCGTTCCTGGCGCGGCGCTTGATGGCGGCCTTCTCGGTCGCGGTCACGCGAATCTGTAGCTGCTGAGAGCGCGGGGTCATAACTCGAAATCTGGGCGTCGTCTGGTCGCTGTGTCAATACGTGTGTATTGACAGATGAAGGACCGCCGGCGTTACCGGTGGCTGGGCCGCGGGCGCAGCCTGGAGCGGCATTGGCGTCTCGAGCGAGTGCGGCGAATACGTGGCTTAATCACCGCATTTTGTGCGGAGAATACCAATGCTCGCAGACCCCGGGAGCAGATCCTAGGTTACGATCAGCTCAGACGCGCTTGCGTGTCGGCATCGAAGCCATGGACGTGCGAGTGGTCAACGCCGAGCATGATGTCCGTTCCGACCGGCGGCAACGGCTGCGGCGGCACCCGCGCCATGAGGTCATGCCGCCCTGCCCGCAACGACAGATAGAGCTCGGCGCCCATCGGCTCGACGAGGTCCAGACGCGCCGAGATGCCGCTGCCCGGTGAACCTGCGGGCTCGACGCGCAGATGCTCCGGCCTCACGCCGAATAGAATGCGCCGCTCGGCATGGCCGTCGAGCAGCGCGCCCCAGGCATCGGGCGCACGCACCGAGAAGGCAGCGTCGTCGGCCACAATTCGCAGCCCATTGTCTTGCGTTAGGCGCGCAGGCACCAGGTTCATGGGCGGGCTCCCGATGAACGTGGCCACGAACGCGTTGTCGGGGCGCTCGTAGAGTTCCAGCGGTGCACCAACCTGCTGCACACGGCCCGCGTTCATGACCACGATGCGGTTGCCCAACGTCATCGCTTCCACCTGGTCGTGCGTCACGTACACCATCGTCGCCTCGAGCTGCCGATGCAGCCGCGCGATCTCGCGGCGCATCTGGACCCTGAGCTTGGCGTCCAGGTTGGACAGCGGCTCGTCGAACAGAAAAACCTGCGGGTGCCGCACAATTGCCCGCCCCAGCGCGACGCGTTGCCGCTGGCCACCCGACAGTTGGCGCGGCCGCCGGTCGAGCAGCTCCTCGATGCCAAGAATCGTGGCGGCGTCGCGCACCCGCGCGTCCACCTCGGCGCGCGGCACGTGGCGCAAGGTGAGCGCGAAGCCCATGTTCTCTCGCACGGTCATGTGCGGATACAGGGCATAGTTCTGGAAGACCATCGCGATGTCGCGATCTTTGGGCGGCACGTCGTTCACCACACGACCGCCGATGCGCAGCGTGCCGCGTGTAACGGATTCGAGACCGGCAATCATGCGCAGCGTCGTCGTTTTGCCGCAGCCGGATGGCCCAACGAGGACCACGAGCTCGCCATCGCCGATCTCGAGATCGATGTTATGCACGGCGATGTGAGCGCGCGCGCCACCGTCGTATATTTTTTGAACTCCTTCGAGTTGCACGCTAGCCATGGAGCCCTCTACGAGTCACATGCCCAACGCTGACCGCTTCCCCGATGGTTTCCTGTGGGGAGCCGCCACGTCCGCCTACCAGATCGAAGGGTCGCCGCTCGCTGACGGCGCAGGGCCGAGTATCTGGCACCGGTTCGCGCACACGCCGGGGCGAACGGCGAACGGCGAAACGGGCGACATCGCGGTGGATCACTATCACCGTTGGGCGGACGACGTGCGCCTCATGCGCGACCTCGGATTGAGTGCGTATCGCTTCAGCATCTCGTGGAGCCGCATCCACCCGCAGGGAACAGGCGCCGTCAATGCCGCCGGTCTCGCGTTCTATGACCGGTTGGTCGACGCGCTGCTCGCCGCCGGCATTCAGCCGATGGTCACGCTGTACCACTGGGACCTCCCCGCGGCGCTCGACGATCGCGGCGGATGGCTCAACGGTGACATCGACAGATGGTTCGCCGACTATGTGACGACCGCGGTACGCGCGCTGGACGATCGCGTGACACTCTGGAACACGCTCAACGAACCGTGGGTGGTGAGCGACGGCGGCTATCTGCACGGTGCGCTCGCACCCGGCCACAAGAATTTGTACGAAGCGCCGATTGCGTCGCACAACTTGCTGCGCGCGCATGGTCGCGCGGTGCAGGCGTATCGGGCAATCGGAAAGCATCGCATCGGTATCGTGGTGAATCTCGAGCCCAAGTATCCGGCATCCCATGATGCGGCGGATCTCGCCGCTGTGCGGCGCGCGGATGCGTACATGAACCGACAATATCTCGATCCGGTGTTCTTCGGGCGATATCCCGATGAGCTGCGCGAGATCTTCGGCGACGCGTGGCGCGAGCCGGCAGCGCGCGACATGGACCTCATCGCCCAACCGATCGACTTCCTCGGCGTCAACTACTACACGCGCAACGTCACACGCGATGATCCCACCGCGTGGCCGGTGCGCGCACGCGGCGTGCACCAGCCGCAGCACGTGTACACCGAGACGGGATGGGAAGTATTCGCGCCCGCACTCACGCGCGTGCTGCTGTGGGTGAAAGAGCGGTACGGCGACGTGCCGTTGTACATCACGGAGAATGGCGCGGCGATGTACGATCCGCCGACGCCAATCGACGGGCGCGTCGATGATCCCGTCCGCACGTGGTATCTGCGCGAGCATCTGCTCGCGGCGCGCGAGGCGATGCGCCAGGGCGTGAATCTCAACGGCTACTTCGCGTGGTCGCTGTTCGACAACTACGAGTGGAGCCTCGGGTACTCGAAGCGGTTCGGGATCGTGCACATCGACTATGCGACGCTGGAGCGGACGCCGAAGGCGAGCGCGCGCTACTACTCCGAGGTGATCCGCACGCACGGTGAGGTGCTGGCGGCGCCGCTCGACGCGCTGTCCATCTGACGGGCGTGTCGCCGCGGTCAGTACCATAGAGTGACGGTTGCGGGCAGGTTTCGCACGACCACATCGCCGGCCTGCGTTAGGCGAACGGCGGTGCCGTTGACGGTCGCCCGTCGGATGGGCCCGTCGTACGGCGATACGACCACGATGCCTCCCGGCGGAACGGTCATGCGTCCGCCTAACTGAACGCGAACCGAGCGGGCCTGGCCGAGCATCGAGAGGTCGAGCAGCCCCAGCACGGTGGGCAGCCGGTGTGCGACGACGCCGGGCGCCTGATCGACCCATGACGCGGGCACACCGGCGCCGACGACCAGCGCACTGTCGGATGCGCGCTCGTACGCGAAGCAGTCCATGATCGAGCGGACGTATTCCGCGCCGACCCAGGCGTGCGGCATGTCGCCGATGAAGTTAGGCGAACGCGGGTCGCGCCACACCACCTCGGCCCATTCGTTCCACGCCGCCGGCCGGCGGTCGCGCAGGAACTGGGCGAGCAGCTGCTGCGCGCGGTCGCGCCAGCCGAGGCGAACGAAGGTGCCGATCATCCGCGTCTCGTAGGGCGTGTACGCCTTCCACGACGTGCTGTCCGGCCGGCGGCTGGCGCCGTCCCAATAGCGCTCGAACGTGCGGCGCAGCGCGGAATCGGGCAGGTGCGCGAGCTCGCCCACGGGCGACACGGCGATCGAGGTCGACGTGGCGTCGAAATCGCCAAGCTCCACGCTGCCAGGTATGAAGTCGATATGGTTCGCCATCATCGCCAGGCGGATCGACGTCATGATGTCGCGGCGGAAGTCGTCGCGCTGGGCAGCGAACCGGCGCGCGTCTTCCGTTAGGCCCAGTACCGTCGCGGCGTCGGCGGCATCGACGAGGCCCCGAAGCCCGAAAAAGTCGTCCCAGTACGAGTGCATCGGCTTGGCCGAGTAGCCCTCGTGGCTGATCGACTGCGGGAGGAGGCCGTAGTAGGCGCGCATCGCGGGCGCCGCGTACTTCGGCGTCATGCGTTGGGCGCGGAGTGAATCGATGTAGGCGGCCGCTTTGGCGATGTGCGGCCACATTGTCGAGAGGAATGCCCGGTCGTGCGTGTACCGGTAATACGACATGATGAGGAAAATCAGCTCGCCGTGGCTGTCGTGTTCCGGCACGGGGTCGGCGCCGCGGCGGTCGACGCAGCACGGGACGCTTCCGTTAGGCTGCTCAAATCCCGCGTACCACTCGGCGAACTCCCGCACGGGCTCGGGGTAGCCGGTGCGCAGCAGCGCGACGGACATGAGCGCGCCGTCGCGAATCCAGGAGCGGGAATAGTCGCGCGTGCCCGGCTGGAGTCGGACGCCATCGCGCTCTATGAGGATATTCGCGATCGCGGTGCGCACCGTGCGCACGACATCCATCGCCGCGGGCGGAAGCTCGAGCGAGATCGTGTCCAGTGTCCTTGCCCAACGGGATTCGGCGCCGGCAAGCCGGCGATTGACATCGGCCGTATTGCGGAGCGTGAACTGTGGGGTACCGCTGTCGCGCGCAAACGGGATCTCGACGGCCACGTCGCGCACGCCGCGGGCCGGGACCGCGAGGTCGAACGCGAGCGCGCCAGATGCCCAACCCGACGAATCGGTCGCGGCGACGCGCGAGGGTACCTGTCCCCTCGCGAGTGCGGATTCGATGCTGCCTTCATCAAATGTCGCCGCGCCGAACGCAGATGGACGCACGAGCGGAATCACCCACCGGTCGCCATTCACAAGCACGCGATGGCCGGCGAGCGACAAACTTTCGATCGGCGCGACGCCGCCCAAGACATTGAGAAACTGCCAGGGCGGGTTCACCTGGAACGGGCGAATCGCGAGCAGCAGACGGACGCGTCGCTCGGCGGCGGATGCGTTGCGCACGCGATATCGAGCGACGAGCGCAGACGATGCCGGCGAGCCGTCGGCAAACGCCGTGATCTCGAGCGAGAGTTCGCCGGCCGTCCATGTAACCGTTGGGATGGGCAAGTAGCCTCGCGCGAGCGACTGCGTGGGCGACGCGTTCGCCCAACTCACGAGATGCCCGTCCGCGAAGAGGAACGGCTCGACCGAAAACTGACCCTTGTCGGTTTCGAGCATCCCGTCTTCGTTCAGCAGGCCCGTATGCCGGCCGCCGCTCACGCCGACAACGGTCCAGTACGACTGCTCGTTGGAGAAGTATCGCGGGTAGGTTCCGCGCGGCGCATCGGCGGCGAGGTGCCGAAAGAATGCGTTTGCGCTGTCGGCCCAACCGTCCGGCTGGACGTGGAGATCGCGCAGCTCGTATCCGGATGCGTTGGCTCCGCGGAGCATGGTGATGCGCAGCCAACGCGACTCGGCGCGGCGCAGCGGGATGTCGTCACGGCCTCCATCGCTGCCGCGGACGGCGTGCGCGAGCGTCCAGCGCGCGCCGTCGGACGAGGTGTCGACGTCGTAGTCGATGGCGTGCGCGCCAGGTGCCCAACGTAGCGTTAGGCCGCCCAAGTCCCGGTCGCGGAGAAAGTCGATGGTGAGCGATTGCCGGCCGCCGGCGGCGGAGCGCCACGACGTGAGTGTGTCGGCGTCGATAGCCGCACGCGGCTCGTGTGCCGGCGCAGTCGACGAGGCCGTGACCGCGGGCGCCAGATCGTACGGGCGCTCCGGCTCGAGTGGACGAAACGCGAGGTCGTCGATCCACACGGTGCCCTTCCCGCCCGTTCCCGCCGTGACGACGATCTCGATGGCCGACACGCGGTGGAGCACGCCGCCGCCGGCCGGGCCCCACGCGAATGCGATGTCGCTCGCGCGATAGCGCACCGCGGTCCATTGCTTCGAGAACGTGTACTCGACCGCGTTGTGCCACCACACGTTGTCGCCGGTCGAATCAATGAGCTTGAACTCGAGATTTTCTCGCGGCGCGTCGCCGCGTACCGAGAACGACAGCTCATAGTCAGGCGGGAGCGGCAGGTCGATCACACGATGCGCGATGGCATAGCCCGCGTGTCCGTGGAAATCGAAGTCGAGCCGCATCGCGCTGCCGTGCCGGCCCGCATCGGGACTGATGCAGAGCGACACGCCGTCGGACGGACGCGCGCTCCACGCCGACACGGAATCGAACGCATCGAGCACCGTCGTCTGCGCCGCCGCCCGCGGCACGCCGCACGCCACCGCGAGCACCGTTAGGCAGGCGACGCGCGCACCCGTCATCCCTTGACGCTCCCCGACATGATCCCCTGCACGTAGTAGCGCTGCAGGAACAGGAACACGAGCAGCACCGGCAGCACCGTCACCACCGAGCCCGCCATCATGAGCTCCGTGTCCTGCACGTGCTCGCCGGCCAGGTTCGCGAGCGCGACCGGCAGCGTCATCTTCGACTGGTCGCTGAGCACGATGAGCGGCCACATGAAGTCGTTCCACGTCGTGAGGAACGTCCAGATCGCGAGCGTGGCGAGGATCGGCACGATCACCGGCAGCACGACGGACCGATAGATGCGGAACTCGCTCGCGCCATCGATGCGCGCCGCATCGAGCAGGTCGTCGGGAATGTCGAGCGTGTATTGCCGGATGAGGAAGATGCCGAAGATGCTGGCTAACGACGGGATGATCACGCCCCAGTACGTATTGATGAGCCGCATCTCCTTGAACAGAAGAAAGAGCGGCAGCATGGCCACCTGCACCGGCACGACGAGACCCAGCATGAGGCCGCGGAACAGCTTGTCGCGTCCGCGAAAGCGTAGTTTGGCGAACGCGTATCCCGCGGCCGAGTTGATGAAGAGCGACAGCGCGGTGACGACGAGCGAGATGATGGCGCTGTTGAGGACGAAGCGCCCCATCGAGAGCCGCGTGAAGATCTCGCGGTAGTGCGAGAACGTGGGATGGCGCGGCAGGAGATGCGGCGGATACTGATTCGCCATGCCCGTCTGCATGAACGACGCCGACACCATCCACAGGAGCGGGAACAACGCGATGAGCGCGCCGAGAATGAGCGCGCCGTGCAGCGCGAGCGGTGCCAAGCGCACGCGCCGCCGAACGGGAGCGACCGCGACGGCGCTGGTCACGCGCGGCGCCGGTCGAGGCGCAACTGGAGCACGGTCCACGCGAGGATGATCACGAACAGCACGAACGCGATCGCGGCGGCGTTGCCTAACCGCCACCAGCGGAAGCCTTCCGTGTACATGAACAGCACGAGGCTGGTGGTGCTCTTGAGCGGTCCGCCCTGCGTCATCACGTACGGCTCCGCGAACAGCTGGAAGTACCCGATCATCGTGACCACGCCCACGAAGAAAAAGGTGGGCGCGAGACTCGGCAGTGTGACGCTTCGGAATTGGCGGACCGCGCCGGCGCCGTCGATGCGCGCCGCTTCGTACAACTCTTCGGGCACGGCCTGCAGGCCGGCGATGAAGATGAGCATGTTGTAGCCGAAGTTCTTCCACACAGCGAGACCGATGATGGCGGGCATGGCCCAGTGCGGATTGCCCAGCCAATCGATGGGCTTGATGCCTAACCCGCCCAAGGCGTAGTTGAGGGGGCCGTACGTGGGGTGGTAGAGGTATTTCCAGACGATGGCAACCGCCACCAGCGTGGTCACGAACGGGACGAAGTACGCGGTGCGGAACAGTCCCTTGAGGCGCGCCGCCTTCGCGTTCACCAGGAGCGCCGCGCCTAACGAAACGGCCACGGTGAGCGGGCCGCCCACGAGCGCGAAATAGAAGGTGTTCGCGACTGCCGACCAGAACTCGGAGTTGCCGGCGAGCGCGGCGTAGTTGTGCACGCCCACGAAGCGCACATTGTGCACGTTGGCGAGCGCGTAGAGATCGAAATCGGTGACGCTGAGCAGGAACGAGGCGACGACCGGCAGGAGGAAGAACAGTCCGATGAGCGCGAGCGCGGGCACGATGAAGAGCAACGCCGCGCGCGCGCGCTGCTGCTCGACCGTCAGCTCACGGCGCATGGCCCACAGCGCTGCTCGAGTCGCGTGCGATGATCCAGCGGCGCTTGTCGAGGATGGCGTTGACGTCGCGGTCGAGAACTGCAAGCGACTTGGCAGGCGCTACGCCGCCCCGAATGGATTCCTCGGCCTGGTCGATGATCTTGGCGGTGATCGATTCCCACTCGGGAACCTTCGGAGTCGCGCGCACACGGTGCAACTGCACCCAGAATGCGTGGGCGTAGCGATCCGTCTCGAGTCCCGAGGCGCGCCACGCATCGAGTCGCGCCGGCAGGTCGCCGCTCAGACGATAGAACGCGAGCTGCTGCGCGGGCTGCGATAAGTATTGGATGAGCTGCCACGCCGCGGCTTTGTGTCGCGATGCCTTGAAAATGGCGAAGCTCGCGCCGCCCGCGAGCGAGATGCCCGATGAATCGCCATCGGGTCCGGGTATCGGCGCCGTGGCCCACGACTGTTGCAGCGAGTCCGGCAAGCGGCGCTTGAACTCGCCGATGTTCCAGGGTCCGGTGATCCACATGGCAAACGTGCCGCGCGCGAATTCCTGGTACGGGTTGGCCAAGTCGTTCACGCCGGCGATCGGCGCGAGCTTGTCGCGGTAGAGCCTAACGTAGAACTCGAACGCCGAGCGAAACGAAGAATCGGCAAAATCGCCGTAGCGGTCATCGTCCGTGAGCAGCGTCGAGCCGTTCTGCATACCGAAGATCACCGGCTGGTTCCATTCGTTGGTCGGCAGGAAGATCGGCCACCGGCGCGGCTGTCCGGCCTTGCGTCGCTGGATGGCTTCCATGGCGCTCCGCCATCCGCTCCACGAGCCGGGAATACTGTCGTAGCCGGCGGCGGCGAGAATGTCCGTGCGATAGAAGATGAGCCGCGTGTCGACGTACCACGGGATGCCGTAGAGCGCGCCGTGGATCACATTGGTGTCCCAGATTCCCTGGAAGTAGTCGGCCGAGTCGACAGCCGGCGGATGGGCCGCCATGGAGTCGAGGCGCTCGAGGGCGCCGATAGCCGTGAACTCGGGGATCCACGTGTTGCCTAACTGAGTGAGATCGGGCGTCGCGTCGCCCACGAAGGCCGTCATGAGCTTCTCGTGCGCGGCCGTCCACGGAATCTGCTGGATGTCGACGCGGATCCCGGGGTGCTCGCGCTCGAACCCGCGCACGAGGTTCGAGAGCGCGTCGGCTTCGGCGCCCATGGCCCAGAAGTGGAGTGTCACGCGGGTGTCGGCGCGCGCCTCGGCGCCGCTGCACGCCGCGAGCGCGAGAATGCCTAACGCCAACGCGCCGCGCATCGCGCGCATTACGGCGCGCTCGAGGACGTAGCGGCGTCGAGCCAGCCGCCGAAAAATCCGGCGCGGCGCAGACCGGCCACGATGTACGGGCTCGTGCGCATGTAGCGCCACACCAGGTCGCTCCGATAGTTCTCGATCATCGCGACGATCGGGCCTTCGTCGATGCCCAGGTAGTCGACATCCACCCAGCCGACGTTAGGCACCATGCGACCCGCCGGCGGCGTCGCGCCCGGCGGCAGCGTCGGGTTGAACGCGTCGAGAAATCCGTAGGTCGAGAACAAGGCGCCGCCGAACCCGCGGCGCATCGCCTGGAGCGCAGGGATCGCGATCTCGGGAGCAAACGGCACCGAGCCGCCGGCGGCGGTTGGCGCGATGGTGCCGTCGTCGCGCACCTCCGTGAAATCGGCGCCGCGCGCCGCGTATCCCATGAACGTTCGCGAGCGGCCGCCGACATTCATCGTGAAGTCGCCGGGTCCATCGGATGCGCTCAGGCCCCACACGGAGTCGGAATAGCCGGCGAACTCGCCCGGGTTGTCGATCGCGTATGCGCGTTGTGCGCGCGTCGCGCGGCGCGAGTTCTCGAAGTAATCGATGCCGTGCGAACGCATGTACGCATCCTGGATTCCGCGAAAGTCGACCCAGACATGCGTGTACTGGTGGCCGAAGAGTGGACTGAATGCGAGGTGCGGCTGTCCGTAATACGACCCCCATTTGTACGTGGCGGTCCACGCCGGCCAGGCAGTGCTGTCGATCGCGTGGGTGGGCGATCCGAGGGCGAGGATGTAGACGAGCATCGCCTCATCGTAGCCGCGCCAGTCGTAGGTGTGGAAGCCGTCTTCGGGAGTCCAGCCCATCGACACGAGGGGTGCGCGCGGCTGAATCCAGCGCCAGTCGGCGCGGCGATAGATCGAGTCGGCGAGCGCCCGGATCTCGGCCTCCGACGCGTCCGACTGGTCGAAGTACTGCCGGCAGAACAACACGCCGCCGAACAGGAGCGCGCTGTCGATCGTGGAGAGCTCGATGGTCTGGAACCGCGCGCCGGACTGCATGTCCAGAAAGTGGTAGAAGAGGCCGTGATAGCCCGTCATTCCGTTAGGCGCAGTGCCCTCGGGCGCGGCCCAGAAGAATCGCAGCGTGGCGAGGACGCGCGCGCGCGCGGCGGCGCGCGTAACCCAACCATGTTCCACGCCGATGGGATACGCGGTGAGCGCGAACCCAACGGCGGCGATGCTCGAGAACGTGGGTGTGGGATAGCGGTCGGGGACGAGGCCGTTCGCCGGGTTTGCCGTTTCCCAGAAGTAGTTGAACGTGCGGTGTTGGACGGTATCGAGGAACGCGGCGGTCGCCGGAGACAATGGCGGCGCCTGGGCGCCCGTGGGCGGGCGCGTGGCGCACGCGACGAGTGCCAAGACCAGCGCGGTCCGGGTCGGGCGAAGCATGCCCCGGCACCGGACCGCGACGGCGAGCCGCAGCCCAAGCGGAACGGCGCGGCTCAACGGCGCCGCGCCTCGCCGCCCGTCAGAACGAGTACTGCACGCCGAGCTGGAATCGGCGCTGGTCGGTGATGAAGCATCCGCCCTTCCCCCAGTGCGCGTTAGGCACGGTCGTGCCCGGCGTCGGTCCGGGATTGAGGAACGTCTCGTCGAAGCACCCGTAGTTGTTCGTGTTGAAGACGTTGAACACCGAGCCCGTGATCGCCGCTTGCATACCGTTGACGTTCAACACGTTCTTCGACAGCCGCAAGTCGACATTCTTGAACCACGCCGACCGTGCGACGCCAACGAGTACGCGCTGGTTTCCGCCGGGACCGTCGGGCGGCGGCGGCAGTGGCACGAACTCCAATTTGTTGATCGGAGTACCGGACATGAACTGCGCGAGTCCGCTCACCTGCAGACCCCACGCCCACGGCAGATCGGCGATGGCGTTGAGCACGAATTGGTGCGTGCGGTCGTCGGCGATCGGGTGCCGCGCGTTGAGCGGTCCGGCAGTGACTTGCGGGAAGCTGAACAGATCGCCGCCCTCCGCCTCCGCCTTGGACAATGTGTACGCCACTCCCGCGCCCCAACCAAAATCTCCGACCTTCACGTACGGGCGATCTACCTGGACGAGCATCGCGTTGTACCACGTGTGCACGTTGTTGTTGCCGACCAACACGTTCTGGTACGCGGGCACGTTCTTACTGATGCAGCAGTCGTCTGTCGCCGGGTTGAGCGCGAGGTTCGCCCACTCGTAGCTGAAGCCATTGTAGCTGCGCGTGCCGTTGTAGGTGAGCGATCCGTTCCACTGCCCGAAGTTGTGTCGCACGCCCACCGACCACTGGTTGGACTTGGGCGGCTTGAGATCGTTAGGCACGAGGAAGACTTCCTGCGGCGGCGAGATCTGCGAGATGAGCGTCTCCAAGCCTTGCCGGCTGAAGAACGCGGTGTCCCACGCGACCGCGCCCGGGCCGGTCGACGGCGTGCCCGGCGGCAGGAAATTGATGGTGTAGTTCGGGTGCTGCCGGCGGTACGTCTCGTCCAACGTCGCGTTGTAGTAGTCGCGATCGTAGAAGATGCCGAAACTCGCGAACGCCACCGTGTTGCCCGTATGGTCGAGTGCGTACGAGGCGCCGACGCGCGGCTGAATCGCGCCGAGGTACAGCTTGCGGTTGTGGCCGTTGCTGAAATAGCGGTTCGGATCGATGTTGATGAGCAGCGAGTCGCGATACGCCAAGATCGAGTCGCGAACCGCGGTGGGAGTCACATAGTCGCGATTGAACATCCCGGTTTCGACGTCCCACCGCACGCCCAGGTTGAACGTCAGGCGAGAGGTCGGATTCCAGTCATCCTGCGCGTACACGCCGAATTGATTGTTGTTCTGGGCGATGTCGGGATTGCCGAATCCAACCTGGGCCTGCACCGGGTACTGAAAGCCGTTGCTGTTATCATAGACGAACTTCGGATTTTCGTTCAGCTGCTTGTTCATGTCGTAGCGCGACGCATCGAAGTTCGCGCCGATCTTGATCACGTGCGCGCCGGCCCACTGCAAGCCCGTGTAGGTCCAATCGTCGCGCAGCGAGAATCGGTTCTGCGTGAGCGCCTGAGCCGCATCGTCGCCACCAACCCAGTAGTTGCCGAACGATACCTGGATTGGCGTCGTGAAATTGATTGGATCCTGATTCCAGAGGTAGTGCTGATAGGTGAGCAGCGCTTCGTTCGTCCAGTCGCTGCCGAAATACGTGTGCTTCGCCGTACCGGTGTACACGTTGTCGCGATGATTCTCGCCGCCCTCGAAGACGCGCCAGGAATCGCCGAACTGTCCTCCGAAGCCTCGCGTGTCCGTCTCGTGCCGAATGCTGCCGGTCACTTCGAGCAGCTGTTGCTGGTTAGGCACGTAGGTGAGCTTGCCGAATCCCAGGTTCTCGTGGAACGGCGAATCGTGCGACGTGTTGTTGAACGCCTGGATGGCGGCCGGATACTGGCTCACGTCGCCGCCGAACACCGTCACGCCCTGGCGGTTCTGGTAGTTGCCCTCGTACGAGCCGAAGAAGAACAACTTGTCCGCCACGATCGGCCCGCCGAGGTTCGCGCCGACGAGGTAGCGGCTGTAGTCGGGCTTGGCCACGTTCGCCGCTTTCGAGATGGAATCTTGTGATACCAAGCTCTTGTTCTGCAGCTCGGTGAAGAAGCCGCCGTGCCACTCGTCCGTACCCGACTTGGTGACCGCGGTGATAATCGCGCTCGATGCTTTCTGATATTCGGCCTTGAAGTTGTTGGTGATGATGCGGAATTCCTGGATCGCGTTCCGCGGGAACGGATTGCCGCGGCTCGCGTCCTGTCCGGCTACACCACCCGTGATGATGTCGTTCTTGTAGCTCGCGCCGTCGATGAAGACGTTGATTTGTTCCGCCGGCTGCGCCCCGGCTGAGAATTCCTTGCCGGTGCCGTCGATGCGATCGGGGTCGACGTGCGTGCCAGGGGCCAGCGTCGCCAGATCGAGGAAGTTTCGACTGCTCGTCGGCAGGTCGTTGACTTGGGCTTGACTAACGTTCGTCGCGACTTCCGTCGAACGTGTCGCGGCCGGCGCGGCCGCGACGACGCTCACCGTCGCGAGTGTGACCGCGCTGTCGGAAAGCTGGAAGTTGAGCGCGAGGTCCTCGCCAACGCGCACCTGTACGTTCCGCGTACTCGGCGCCGATCCAATACGCTTGGCGGATACCTCGTAGGCGCCTGGCGTTAGGCCAGGAAGCGTGTAGAACCCGTTGTCGCGCGTCGTCCCGAAGCGTGTTACGCCATTGGACAGATTGCGCGCTTGCATCTGCGCACCGGTGAGCGGCGCGCCCGCCGTGTTGGTCACGTACCCGCGAATGCTGCCGGTCGTCGTCTGCGCGGCGGCGGCGCCGTGGACGAGGACCATTGCGAGGGCGATCGCGCTCGTACCGACGAGGGATCGCCGCGCCGCACGATGGAACCTCATGGAGCATACCTCCCTTGACGAACGTGGGTCGCGCTCCTGGAGAACGCGGTGTGGGAGCGGACACGCCGGATCATGCGGCCGGACTCCCGCTGGAACTGCGAACGACGAGATGCGCGGGCACGAGCTCCCGCTGCCGAGCGCCGTCGCTCGACCCGCGCACGTGGCCCAGCAGCCGCTCGACGGCGCGCACGCCTAACGCACTGATGTCGACCTGCACGGTGGTGAGCGGCGGGTTCATGTAGCGCGCCATGGGGATGTCGTCGAACCCCACGACGGAGATGTCTTCCGGCACGCGCACGCCGCCCGACCGGAGCGCGCTGAGTGCGCCGATCGCCATCGAATCGTTGGCAGCGAAGACCGCCGTTGGGCGCGGCGACGCCTCGAGCAGCACCTGTCCCGCGCGAAAGCCAGATGCCTCGGTGAAATCGCCACCCACCTCTATGGCATCCTCGCGCGACAGGCCGGCTTCGCGCGTGATGTCGCGGAACGCACGCAGGCGCTCCACCGAGTCGTAGTTGCGCGGCAAGCCGGTGATCATCGCGATGCGCCGGTGTCCGCGTTCGACCAGATGGCGCAGGGCCTCGCTCGCGCCATCGTAGTTCGCGATCACGATGGAATCGTGTTGGTCGCGCTCCGACGGACAGTTGAGCAGCACGACCGGGAAGTGGTCGCGCAGCGCATTCACGGCGTTTCGCGCGTCGAGATCCGGCGACATGACCAGCAGGCCGTCCACGCGGCCGCGCATCGCGCGAAACGCGGCGACGATCTCGCGCTCCTCGCCGTGCGACCTCGAGACCAGCAGATGGTAGCCGGATTCGCCGATCGCTCGGTCGATGCCGCGAATGACCTCGGAGAAGAACTCGCCGTAGAGGTCGGGGAGGAGCACGCCGATGGTGCTCGTCCGGCTGGTGATGAGACTGCGCGCGGCGCCGTGGGGGCTGTAGCCGAGCTTGGCGGCGATGTCGAGGACGTGTTGGCGAGTGGAGTCGCTCACGACCCCGCTGTCGTTGCACACCCTTGAAACGGTGGCAACGGACACACCCGCCTCTCGCGCCACGTCTTTGATGGAGACCAATGGGGTGGCTCCAACGCTGTCGTTGAGTAGCCCAGGCCGCTCTGCCCGGCATGTAATCGATTACAGAAATCGTTTACAATGCCAAAATTGTCAAGCCCACCGCGACAGGCGGGCTTCCGGCTACGGCGCGATCGGTTGTGAGGGCGTCAGCTGCCGGCGGACTCAGCAGCTCCTGCTGATTCTTCGGCGATGCGCGCCAGCAGTGCGGGCAACTGGGCGATGAACCCCGACCGAGCCAACACTACACCGGCGCCGGCGTCGCGTCCGCCTTTGATAGCGTCGAGGTTCGTGTGGCCGGCGTACGCGACGATGCGGAGCGAGTCGCCGCCGGGCATCGCGCGGAGCCGCCGAATCGCGGCCGCCGTGTCGATCGTGTCGGACTCGAGGTCCACGATCGCCAACACCGGCGCTTCCTTGCTCAAGTGCCGCTCCAGCTGCTCCATCGATTTGGCGACGCGAAGTGGAACGTTCGCGCGGCGCGCGGCATCATCGATGCGCGAGCGGAAGAGCAAGTCGGAGATGACTAACAGAACGGGTTGCATCAGCGGACCAGCAAGAGAATGCGAGCCTGCGAGCCGCGGCGCGCAGACCTAGAAACCTAACCGCTCGGTGGGCGCGTACCAAGCATCGACGCTCATGGAGAAACGGACAACGCACGGACAAACGGACAACGCACGGACGAGAAAATGGAACCAAGTGTCCGTTAGGCATTAGTACCCACACGGTTCACGGCACCGTCGAACCCATTTCTCGTTTTCTCCTCCGTGCTTTGTCCGTTTGTCCGTGCTTTGCCCGTTTCTTCATGAGCGTAGATGCCAATACCGCTCATCACGAAGATGAGCCTCGCTGCGAGGCCAGGTGCGCTACCGGCCCGTGTTCTGCTTGATCTCCTTCAGCAGATCCGCGAGGTGGCTTTGCCAGATCGCCGCCATCGTGTGTGTGCCGTGTCCGCGTGTTGCGTCGCTGGTGGGAATGAGCACGTACTGCCCGTGCTTCACCTTCGGCATGTCCCTTTCCATCACGCCTAACTTCGGCGGATTGACCTGGTCGTCCTCGGAGTTGACGGCGATGAGCGGCGCCTTGATGAGGCCGAGCTTGGGCTCGGGGTCGTAGTCGCGCGACGCTTCGAACGCGTAGATGTAATCGTTCGCATCTTCGTGGCTGACCATGCGGTCCATCCACTGGTCGATGTACGCGTCGGCCGAGGCCGTGGTCGGATAGTGCTCCTGCAGTTGGCGCGGTGAGCTCGTCATCATGAACATCAGTTGCAGCGCGGCACGCAGACCGCGCGGCTGCGTCTTGTAGTCGCCGCCGTCGTAGCCGGGATCCTGGGTGATGTCCTCGAACATCATGTGCCGCATCATGCGATTGCGGCCCGACATCGCCGTCGGCAGGCTGGCGAGCGGCATGAGGCCGTCCATGTAGTCGGGATACATCTCGCCCCACATCCAGCTGTGCATGCCGCCCATCGACGTGCCCATCACGATGAGGAGATGGTTCACCTTGAGCCCCTTGGTGAGCATCTCGTATTGGGCGCGGATCATGTCCGCGTAGTCGTACTTCGGGAAATGCGCGTGCAGCCCATCGCTCGGCTTGCTCGACTTTCCGTGGCCGATGGCGTCGGGGAGAATGATGTAGTACTTGGTGGTGTCGAGGAGCTGGCCCGGGCCGTACAGCACGCCGGCGAATACCGGCGACAGAAACTGGCGGCCCGTGCCCGTGGTGCCGTGCAGGATCAGCACGGCGTTGGTGGTGAGGCCCTTGGCGTCGGTGCGCGGCTTGCCTAACGTCATCCAGTGCTGGCGCACCTGCGGCAGCGTCTCGCCGTCGCCAAAGTGAAAGTTCTCGATGGTGTAGTCGCCTTCCTGCTGCGCACGGGCCGTGAGCGGGGCGATCGGCGCGAGCAGCGCG
>DATEKK010000160.1:0-1749 GCA_035277485.1 Gemmatimonadaceae bacterium | reverse complement strand
ATCAACATCGTCATGCCCTGCTCGGCGAGACTGCCCATCACATCCAGCACTTCGCAGATCATCTCCGGATCGAGCGCCGAGGTTGGCTCGTCGAACAACATCGCGACCGGATCCATGGCCAGCGCGCGCGCGATCGCGACGCGCTGCTGTTGGCCACCCGAGAGCGCCGCCGGGAATTTGTGCGCGTGATCGGCCAAGCCGACACGCTCGAGCAGCGCCATCGATCGCTCGGTTGCCGCCGCCGGACTGCGCTTGCGCACGTAAATCTGCGCGAGATTGATGTTCTCGAGCGCCGTCCGATGCGGGAAGAGCTCGAACGTCTGGAAGACCATCCCGATACGGGCGCGCAACGCGGACAAGTCTGTGCCCGGCGCACGAATCGACTTCCCGTCGACGAGGATGTCGCCATCGTCGATCGTCTCGAGGCTGTTGATGCATCTAATGAGTGTGCTCTTGCCCGATCCGGATGGGCCGCAGAGCACCACGACCGAGCCGGCCGCGATGGACGCCGAGCACCCATCGAGTACGCGGAAGTCGCCGTACGATTTCGACACGTCCCTGATCTCGATCATCGCACTCGGCTCGCGGTCATATGTACGGACAAGTAGAATGATAACTTCGGCGTCGTACGGGTGGAGTGTCAAGACGACGGGACGCCTTACTTGGGAGCGAGCGAATCGACATGGGACCGAGCATGCGTTGGGCACTGACGGCGTTGGCGATGGCGGCGTCCTTCCACACGGCTGCGCCGGCGCAGGCGGCGGTGCCCGACACGGGCGCGGTGTTGCTCGTTCCGGCCCGCGTGTTCGATGCGCCGGCCGGTGCGACCCACGATGGGTGGGCCGTGTTGGTGCACGGCGACAAGATCGTTTCCGTTGGGCCGAGAGCCTCGATCCATGCGCCCGCGAACGCGCGTGTGATCGACCTGCCCAACGCGACGCTCCTGCCGGGTCTCATCGAAGGACACTCCCATCTCTTCCTGCATCCGTACGCGGAAGCGCCGTACGCGGACCAAGTGCTCAGGGAGCCGCTCGCTCTGCGCGTCGCGCGCGCGACCGTCGCGGCGCGCCGCACGCTCCAGGCGGGATTCACCACCGAGCGCGATCTGGGCACCGAGGGCGCGGGCTACGCCGATGCCGGACTCGAGCAGGCGATAAATCAAGGAATCATTCCGGGTCCGCGGCTCCTCGTCGCGACGCGAGCCATCGTTGCAACAGGATCATACGGGCCGAGTGGATTTGATCCGCGGTACGATATTCCGCAGGGCGCTGAGGAGGCTGACGGGATTGACGGGATCACGCACGCGGTGCGGGACCAGATCAAACGTGGCGCGGACTGGATCAAGCTCTATGCGGACGGGGGGTGGGGACCCAACGGCGCGACTGAGCCGACGTTCACACTCGACGAGCTGAAAACGGCGGTCGAGGTGGCGCGCAGCTCCGGACGATATGTGGCCGCGCATGCACGCAGCAACGAGGGGGCGCGGCGCGCCGTTCTCGCCGGGGTGACGACCATAGAGCACGGCGACTCGGTCACGCCGGAGGTCTACAAGATGATGGCGGACCGCGGCATCGCGCTGTGTCCAACGCTGTCCGGTCTCGAGGTGGGGTTCATTCGCAACGGGTGGCGCAAGGGAGTGGATCCGATGCCGGCCGAGGTTGCGCTCAAGCACAAGACGTTCAAGGACGCGCTTGCCGCGGGGGTCACCATCTGCAGCGGCAGCGACGTGGGCGCGTATCCCCACGGCGA
>DATEKK010000159.1:0-10035 GCA_035277485.1 Gemmatimonadaceae bacterium | reverse complement strand
GTCAGCGCTTCCCCCAGCGAGCGCAGCGAGCGCTTCCCCCTTCCCTCTAAGCCATGGAGATCCGTTAGGCATCGAGCAGCGCAACGGTGCTCCGCGCGTCCGCCGCCGCACCCAACCGCTCGAAGCTCGTGGCCGCGGCGTGCAGCTCGAGCTCGGCGTCTTCACTGTTGCCGCACGCCCGATAGGCTCGGCCTAACAGAACACGGGCGCGCGCGGCATCGTAGGGCAGGTCGCAGTCCTTGGCGAGCTTCCACGCGCGGCGCAGGCTCGCGGCGGCCTTGGCCGGTTCGTTCTCGCCTAACTCGACCAGGCCGCGCGCGAACGCCGCGTGCGCGGCCAGCGCCGGCGAACCGTACGCGTCGGCGATCGAGGATAGCTCGTTTGCCGCGGCGCGTGTCGCCTCCGTCGCGCCCGCCGCGAACGCCGCCTGCGCTTGCGCCGGGAGCAGCCTCGCGCGATCGAGCGGCGTCACCAACGGATCCGACAACGCGCGCTCGAGCAACGCGCGTGCGCTGTCGGTGCGACCTTGCGCCAGGCGGAGCAGCGCGAGGCCGGGCAGCGGATCGCGCCCCAGCTCGTGCGATTGGCGGAACATGTTGTCGGCCGTTTCGAAGTCGCCCATGTGCAGACGGATCTCGCCTAACTCGTAGTACGCCTCCGCCGTCACGTCGCTCAAGAAGTCCTGCAGCTCCTGCGACGCGCGGCGCGCCTCGAGCTCGGCCTCCGACCACGAGCCGCGCAGCCGCAACAGCTCGGCGCGGTGCACGCGGCAAATCCCCGGATACCCCGACTGCGCGTGCGGCTCGCACCACCGGCGTGCCGCTTCGTTCCACTCGGCCGCGCGCCGGTAGTCCGCGAGCTTCTGGCACGTGCTCATCATATTGCAGAAGATGCGCCCCGTGGTGCGGGCGCCGAGTTGGCCGCTCGTCGCCGCGGCCATGGCTTCGTCGATGGCCGCCATGCCTTCCGCCACGTTGCCGCGCGACACGAGAATGCGACCGCAATCCTGCAGCGCCAGCGTCTGAAGATCGCGCGCGCGCATGCGGCGGCCGATGTCGAGCGCGCGTTGGGCAAGGGACCACGCCTTGTCGGTGTCCCGGTCGTCCTCGAGCGCGAGCATCGCCTGCGTGCGAGCCAGCCACCCGTGCTCGATGCACTCGGGGATGGCCGCGAGATGACGCTCGGCGCGCTGCAACCAGCCCTGCGCGACCGCGCGGGCGAGCTTGTGCCCGTGGTCTTCCGCGACCGCGATCGCCATGCGCGCGGCGCGCCGCTGATCGTCGCGCTCGAGGAAGCGCGCGTACGCGCGTTCGCGCGCGCGGATGCACTCGTCGCTCTTGCCCACCCACCACGCCGCTTCCGCGAGCGCCTCGAGGTGCTCGGCCGCGAGCGGCCGCACGGCATCGGCGCCGCTCAAGGCCTCGAACGCCTCGTGCCAGCTGCAGCGGTCGATCGCATCGAGGCCCAGGAGCACCGCATCGGCGGGCGCGCCCGCCGCGGGTGTCATCTCGCCTAACGGAATACCGCCGGCCGCGACCGGCACGGGCCGCGTCGCGGCCGGCGCCGCCATCTCGTCGAGCTCCGGCACGAACGCGTCGACCGTCTGCCACCGGCGTGCCGGATCCTTCTCCAGGCACCGCATCACCGCCTGCGCGAGTCGCGGCGGCGCATCGGACCGGCGCGAGGCAACCGGCTCCGGCATCTCGGTCATGTGCGCCATGACGAGCTTGGGCGCGGCACGGCCGGCGAACGGCGGCTGCCCCGTCAGCATCTCGTAGGCGACGATGCCCATGGCGTAGATGTCGGCGCGCGCATCGACGTCCGCGTCGCCGGCCAACTGCTCGGGCGCCATGTACCCGGGCGTCCCGAGCCCCATGCCCGTTCCCGTCAGGCGCTCGCCCGGGGCGCCGAGCGTGGCCTGCTCCACGGCGCGCGCGATCCCGAAGTCGGCGAGAATCGCGTAGCCGTGTTGCAGAAAGATGTTGTCGGGCTTGAGGTCGCGGTGCACGACGCCTAACGCATGCGCGAACGCCAGGGCGTCGGCCACCGTGCGGAGCAGCCGCACCGTGTCGTCCAACGGCAGCGCGCCGCGCTGCGCGATGCGCTGCCTGAGCGACTCGTCGCCCACGAACGGCGTGATGTAGTACAACAGACCGTCGCGCGCCCCGGCCGTGAGTACCGGCAGAATGTGCGGGTGCTGCAGCTTGGCGGTCACCAGAATCTCGCGCTGGAAGCGCTGCGCGCTGACGTCGCTCGTGAGCTCGGGCGGGAGGAGCTTCACGACTACCCGCCGGTCGAGTGAGCGCTCCGTGGCGAGGAACAACCGGCTCATCCCGCCGGGTGCCAGCTCGCGCTCGATGCGGTACGCGTCACCCAGGGCGTTCTGAAGCCGATCGTGCAGCGCAGTCGACACAAAACGTCCGTCGCGATGGGGATATCTAGTTACCCGGTTCCGGAACCGAGGTCAAGCGTGCCCAGCGCTAGCTCAATGCGTCTGCTTCACCGGCCAGTCGATGGGCTTTTTGTCCTTCGAGAGCTCGTGATAATGAATCGCGACCGGCTTCTGTCCGACGACGAGCGCGAACTGTATCCAGCCGCGGGCGCATTGCTTGGCCTTGAGGGGTGTGATCTCGAGATTCGGCTGTTTCGCCGTACCCGCTGAGCCGATCACGGAGCCGTCGGCCAGGTGCAGTTGGAACCATGACGGGAACGCGAAGGTACCTTGGGGCGCGTTGTCCCCCGCGCATACCTCGACATCCGCCACCACGTTGCTGATGGGCGTGGGCCACGAGATCGAATAGACGGTGACGGTCTTGCCGCTTTCGGTGACTCTCCGGTCCGGTGCCTGCTGTGCGGAGGCAAGGCGAGCCAAAGCGAGAACGGCCAACATCGCGGTGAATCGGTGTGCGCGCATGATTCGTCCACCGGTGTAAGTCAAAATTGCCGGCGCACTCGAGTCGGCCGGCCGACGGCAGAAGGTGCGCCCGGCGGCCTCTTGCTCACAAGAGGGGACCCAAGCCTCGAAAACGAGCTCGGACCCCAGTTGGGACCCTTAGTCGATTATCGTTGGAGCCATGAAACCGATGAATCGCCGCGAGGCGCTGAAGCTCGCGGTCGCGCTGGGCGCGTCGCTCGCGTGGAAGCCGCGCTTCCCGCATTTCTCCTTTCCATCGTGGCCCGAGCGCCGCGATCTGTTTCCGCAGGGAGTCGCGTCGGGCGACCCGTATCCGGACAGCGTGTTGATCTGGACCCGGCGGCCGCCGGTGGCCGGCGACGACGCGTCCCGCCTAACTGCCCAGGTAGCGGAAGACGTCGCGTTCCATAACATCGTCGCCGAGTCGATCGTGCCGCTCTCGGCTGATTCCGACTGGACGTGCCGCGTGTTGGCGGCCGGGCTCAAGCCGCGTCGCGAGTACTGGTACCGCTTCGTCGACGACCACGGCAACGCGAGCCGCGTGGGACGGACGCTCACGGCGCCGGCGCCCAACGACAACAAGCCGCTCAATTTTGCGTTCGTGTCGTGCCAGAACGTGCAACAAGGGTCGTGCAACGCGTACCGCCGCATGATCTGGGAGGACGCCCGCCGTCCCATCGAAGACAGGCTGAGCTTCGTGCTGCACCTGGGCGACTTCGTCTACGAGATCGTGTGGTATCCGGAAGACCGCCCGCAGGGCATGTACGACCGCCGCATCCGCGACATCGTGCGCTACCCGGATGGCGAGAAGCACGCGGACTTTCACGTGCCGACCACCGTGGAGGGATACCGCGCGCTCTATCGCGCCTACCTCACCGATCCGGATTTGCAGGACGCGCGCGCGCGGTGGCCGTTCATCTGCATGTGGGACAACCACGAGTTTTCGTGGAAGGGGTGGCAGAGCCAGGAGAACTTCGGGAAGGGCGTGGTGCCGGCGCAGACGCGCAAGGTGGCGGCGGCGCAGGCGTGGTGGGACTATCAGCCGGCGCGCGTCGTGAAGTCCGGACCGGGCGGCTTGAACACGTTCACGCCGCCGGTGGTGCGCGATGCTCCGTTAGGCCGCTTCGATTCCAACGGGTTAGGCGAAGAGCCGGGCAACCTCGAGGCGATCAACGCGCTCACGCTGTACCGCGCGTTCAAATTGGGCGTGCACGTGGACCTGGTGCTCACGGACAACCGCTCGTACCGGTCCGAGCCGCTCACCGACTGCCCCGAGTGGACGCCGTTCCGCCAGCCGGGTGTGCCGTTCTTCGAGTCGCTGGATGCCTTGACGATGCTCGACGCGGGGCGCGTCGCGCACGAGGGGTCGCCGCCCGCGGCCGTCGCCGCCGGCAGCGGCGACCTGCCTAACCCGCGGCGCGTGTCGCCGCCCGGCACCATCCTGGGCGCGCGCCAGCGGCAGTGGTTCGTCGAGCAGCTGCGCGGCTCGCAGTCGCCGTGGAAACTCTGGGGCAATTCCGTGGGCTCGCTCGACTGGCGCACCGACCTGCAGCATTTCACGCCGCCAAAGGGCGCGCGCTGGACCGCCGCCGGCTACGGCGTCATCACAGAGGACGACTGGTCCGCGTACCGCACCGAGCGCAACGCGATTTACGATGCGGTTCGCACGAACGGAATTTCGGGGTTCGTGTCCTTGGCCGGCGACCGGCACGCGTTCACGGCCGGGCGTATGTCGGCGACACTGCCTCCCGAGAAGTTCGAGCCCGTGGGCGTGGAATTCATCACGGGATCGATCTCGGCGCCGGGTCTCGTGGAAGCCGCGAAGTACGTGATACCCAAGAACCATCCCTACCGCGCGCTGTATTTTCGCGACACGGCGAGTTCATCGGCGCCCACGATCAACGCGGCGTTGCGACACGGTGTGAAGACGTGTCTCGTGCTGCAGCAGGGTGGCGACATCCCGCACGCGCTCGCCGAGCGCAATCCGGACGTGGCGCCGCACCTGTCGTTCGTCGATCTGGGCGGGCACGGCTATGCGACCGTCCGGGCAACCGCCGAGGCGCTGGACGTGGAGTTCGTGTGCGTGCCGCGGCCGCTCGAGCGGGCGGCGACGGACGACGGCGGCCCGATTCTCTATCGCGTGGCGCACCGCGTCCTGCGCTGGAGCGCGGGCGAGACGCCGCAGCTCGTGCGGCGGGACTTGGGGGGGATGCCGCCGATCCTCGCCTAACGCGAGACGAGCCGGCGCGCCGGGGCGCGTCGCGGCTTCGGCGTGTTGCGTGAGGCGGACGGCGATGGCCGGCTGGATTTCGCCATCAACTTCGCCACCGCGCGGATGTCGGCGACGAAGGCCTTCTCGGCGCGGGCGCGCTCGGCTGGCGGCGCCCGCAACACGGCCGACGGATGCACGGTCGCGACGACGGTGTCCGCGAACTCGGAGGCCACGGGCTCGCCGCGGTGCTTGGTGAGCCGGAACGCCGGTCCGAGCAGCAACCGCGCCGCCGTGGCGCCCAGGGCGACGATCACGCGCGGCTTCGTTAGGCGTATCTCCTCGAGGAGCCACGGCCGGCACGCGCGCATCTCGCTGTCGCGCGGTTTCTTGTGGATGCGGCGCGCGCTCTTCTCGCCGCGCTCGAACTTGAAGTGCTTGACCGCGTTCGTCACGTACACGGTATCGCGATCGATCCCCGCGGCGGAAAGCGCGGCGTCGAGCACCCGGCCCGCGGGGCCGACGAACGGATGACCGGTCTTTTCCTCTTGATCGCCCGGCTGCTCGCCCACGAGCATCACCTGCGCGGTGCGCGGTCCTTCGCCGAACACCGTGCGGCCACACGTCCAGAGATCGCAGCCGCGACACCGTGCAGCCGCCGCGCGCAGCCCGGACAGCGACGCGCGCGGCGGGATGAACTCGGCGGCCGAGGTCTGTTGCCTAACGCCGGTGCGTGATCCGATCCCAGGCATCGCGGACCGCCTCCTTCATGTGCTCCCAGGTGCCGCCGCCGCGATGTTCCTCCCGCTCCCACCCCAGTCGCGCCTCATCCTCGATGTCCCCCCACCGCCGTCCCTCGTAGCGCACGGCGCACTCGGCGCCGTAGCGATAGGCCGGCCAGTAATACTCGAACCGGCGGTCGGCGACCGCGTACGGTCGCTCGAGCCAGTGGTCGCGCCAGAAGCGCTCTTCGGCGTTCAGATCCAGTTGCTGGTTGGTGGCCCCGAAGCCCTGTGTGGGGTTCACGTCGCGGTTAGGCATCTGGAACCTCCCTGGTGAGGGGGTGGAGACTCACCGTGGATGGTCCGCAGAGAGGATGCCAGGAGACGACGGCGGCGGCGAGCGTTCGATGGCGCCAGTCGGGAAGGGGGAAGCGCTCGCTGCCGCTCGCTGGGGGAAGCGCTACGCTGGGGGAAGCGGCGGCGACGCCGCCTGGGGGAATGGAACAACATCAATGGTCTGCGCGACGTGAGTGTCGTGGGCGAGACCGCCCGATCCGTACTCTCCAGCCAGAGACCACTGATGTCCTTCCATTCCCCCAGGCGGCGTCGCCGCCGCTTCCCCCAGCGCAGCGCTTCCCCCAGCGAGCGGCAGCGAGCCCTTCCCCCTTCCCATTATTTGCGCAAAGATACTAAATCATCGCGCGCATGGATCAGGTCGCTTTGGCGATGTCGACGACACGTTGTCAGAAGCCGATCGGACGCCTGGCATTCGCACGGCCGTGCGCTAAGTTCGGCAGACCCACACAAGCGTGTCGCGACTGCAGTCGCCTCTACCCCCGTCCCGAGGACCCTTTATGCGATTCGTGCGTCAAGCGCGCCGAATGATGCCGTCATCGAACACACTGGCTGCGACCGTCGCGCTGCTGTCGGCCGTGGCATGCGCGTCATCGACGTCCCAACTGGCCTCGAGCTCTTCGGCTGGCGCGGTTTCAGTGAGCCGGTCGCCCAGCGGCGGTCCGCCAAATCCCGATCCGCGCGTCGGGCTCAAGGCTGGGCTCTATGATGCGGGCGTGGCGACCTGGAACATGAAGCTCGTGTCCACGACGCCGCCCACCGGCCAGTTCCTGCACAGCACCAATAGCGACCTGGCGTTCACTGGCCACTACGCGATCCAGGGGAATTACAACGGGTTCCAGGTTTGGGACATCACGGACCCGGCGCATCCCGCACTCGTGAAGGGTTATTTCTGCCCGGCGTCGCAGAGCGACGTGTCCGTGTACAAGAACCTGCTCTTCGTGTCCGCGGAGGGACAGGGCGGGAGGCTCGACTGCGGCGGCGAGGGTGTGAAGGACACCGTGAGCAAGGAGCGCGTGCGCGGCCTCCGCATTTTCGACATCTCCGACATCGCGAACCCCAAGTACATCGCGAACGTGCAGACGTGCCGCGGGTCGCACACGCACACGGTGCTGGTCGACCCCAAGGATCCGGCCGACGTGTACGTGTACATCTCCGGATCGGCGGGCGTCCGTTCGCCTAACGAGCTCGCCGGCTGCTCGCGCATGAAGCCGAGTGACGACCCGAACTCGGCGCTGTTCCGGATCGAAGTGATCAAGGTGCCGTTGGCGAATCCGGAGCAGGCGGCGATCGTGAGCTCGCCGCGCATCTTCAACGACCTGGTCGCGCCGGCGCATCACGGCGAAGCGCCCGCGGACAAGGCGGCCATCGAGGAAGCGCGCGCCAAAGGCGCGTTCGTCGTGAACATCCCCGTGATGGGCGAAGACATGGTGATGCCGTCGCGGTTCGTGGCGCCAATGCTCGACAGCGTCGTGAAGGCGCGCGGCGGCACGGGTGCTCCGACGGCGGCCGATAGTGCGGCGCTCCGTGCTGCGCTGCCCGGCATCATCGGCAAGATGTTCGGCACCGGTCCCGGCACCGGTCCGCGTCCCGGCCCAACGCAATGCCACGACATCACGGTGTATCCCGCGATCGGATTCGCGGGTGGCGCGTGCGAGGGCTACGGCATGCTGCTCGACATCCACGACCCGACGAACCCGAAGCGTCTCTACGCCGCCAGCGATTCCAACTTCTCGTACTGGCACTCGGCGACGTTCAACAATGACGGCACCAAGCTGCTGTTCTCCGATGAGTGGGGCGGCGGCGGACAGCCCAAGTGCCGCGCGACGGATCCCAAGCAGTGGGGCGGCGACGCGATCTTCACGATCGAAGGCGGCCAGCTGCACTTCCAGAGCTACTACAAGATGTTGGCGCCGCAGACGTCGTTCGAGAATTGCGTCGCGCACAACGGCTCGCTCATTCCGATTCCCGGCCGCGACGTGATGGTGCAGTCGTGGTATCAGGGCGGCATCTCGGTGTTCGATTTCACCGACGCCGCGCACCCCAAGGAGATCGCGTTCTTCGATCGCGGTCCGATCGACTCGACGCGCATGGAGGATGGCGGCACGTGGTCGGCGTACTGGTACAACGGCGTGATCGTGAGCTCTGAGATCGCGCGCGGGCTCGACATTCTCGAGTTGACGCCCAACCCGTTGATCACGCAGAACGAGATCGACGCGGCGAAGTCGGTGCACCTCGACTATTTGAACGTGCAAGGCCAGCCCAAGTACGTGTGGCCGGCGAGCTTTGCGCTGGCGCGCGCATACGTCGACCAGCTCGAGCGCTCCAACGGTTTGAGCGGCGACCAGCTCAAAACGGTTCGGCAGTCGTTAGTCAGTGCCGAACAGGCGTCGGGCGACGCACGGAAGTCGGCGTTGACGCAGCTCGCGTCGCAGATCGAGGGTGATGCGAACGGCTCATCCGACGCCGCCAAGGTGCACACGCTGGCCACGGCGGTGCGCGACCTGGCGGGGGCCGGAATGTGACCGCTGGTGCCTAACGCGAAGCGTCCGATCTGAATCGGGAAGAGGGAAGCGCTCGCTGCGCTCGCTTGGGGAAGCGCTGCGCTGGGGGAAGCGGCGGCGACGCCGCCTGAGGGAGTGGAAGGACATCAGTTGTCTCTGGATGGAGAGTGCCGGTGCGCGCGGGCTCGCGCACGGTTCTCACGTCGCGCAGACCACTGATGTTGTTCCGGTCCCTCAGGCGGCATCGCCGCCGCTTCCCCCAGCGCAGCGCTTCCCCAAGCGAGCGTAGCGAGCGCTTCCCTTTTTCCCGTTATCGCTCTCACATCTGCGATTAGAAATGCACGCCACGCAACCGCTCGTCGCGCTGTTGTTAGGCGCAGTCGCGTTCGTGGCGGCCACGCTCGCCGCCGTGACCGGCTTCGGCGGCGCGGCCGTGTTGCTGCCCGTGCTCGCCGCGGTGTTCGGCGTGCGCGAAGCGATTCCCATCCTCACGGTGGCGCAGCTCATTGGCAACGGCAGCCGCGTATGGTTCAATCGGCGCGAGGTCGACTGGCGGGTGGTCGGCTGGTTTGCGTTGGGGGCCGTGCCGTTCGCCTTCGCCGGCGGATTCCTGTTCGCGCGGGCGCCGCTCTCCGCGCTCACGCGACTGCTCGGCGTCTTTCTCATTCTGGTGGTGGTGTGGCGGCGGCTGCATCCGGGCCCGCCGCGCAGGCCGCCCCTCCGGAGCTTCACGTTGCTCGGCGCCGGCTCGGCCTTTCTGTCCGCTCTGTTAGGCAGCGTCGGGCCGATCATGGCGCCGTTCTTTCTGGCCTTCGGTCTCGTGCGCGGCGCGTATATCGGAACCGAAGCGATGTCCACAGTGGTGATGCATGTCGTGAAGCTCGTGGCGTACGGGCAGGGCTCGCTGCTCAGCGACCGGGCCGTGCTGGCGGGACTCGCGCTCGGGCCGATCATGGTGCTGGGCTCGTGGACCGGCAAGCGGATCGTGGACCGGCTGCCCGAGCGGGTGTTCGTGTTGCTCATCGAGCTCACGCTCATCGCCGCGGGGCTGCTCTTCCTCATCCGCGGGAGCTCGTGAGGGGCTGGCATCTACGCTCATGAGGGAACGGACAAAGCACGGACAAACGGACAAAGCACGGACCAGAGAAGAGAAAAACGAGCGTTTTTTCTTTGCCTTTGTATCGTCCGTGCTTTGTCCGTTTGTCCGTGCTTTGCCTGTTTCCTCATGAGCGTAGATGCTCGTCGGATCGCTCGACGAGGGAACACCTCGAGCATCTCAAGCATCGGACCCCGGTACGCCTAACGTGCCCAACAACGGACACGCGTCGATCG
>DATEKK010000158.1:0-14429 GCA_035277485.1 Gemmatimonadaceae bacterium | reverse complement strand
GGTCACCCGGTGAGATCTTCCGCTCGCCCAGCACGCGCGATTGCAACCAGCGGATGAGACCCGCCCAGTAGTGTCGGCCGAACATGATCACCGGAAACTGATAGATCTTTCCCGTCTGGATCAGCGTCAGCGCCTCGAACGCTTCGTCGAGCGTGCCGAAGCCGCCGGGAAAGATGATGAACGCATTCGAGTATTTGATTAACATCGTCTTCCGCACGAAGAAGTAGCGGAAGTTGATCGCCGTATCGACGTACGGGTTCGTCCCTTGCTCGAACGGCAGCTCGATGTTGCAACCGATCGAGCGGCCATTCCCCAACCGCGCACCCTTGTTCGCCGCCTCCATAATGCCCGGCCCCGCGCCAGTCATGATCGCGAAGCCGGCCTCCGCGAGCAACCGCGCAGTCTCCAGAGCCGCGGTATACTGAGGATCGTCCGGCCCTACGCGAGCCGATCCGAATACGGTCACGGCCTTCTCCACCGTAGCGAGCGTGTCGAAGCCTTCGATGAACTCCGACGTGATCCGCAAAACCCGCCACGGATCGGTGCGCGTGAAATCATCCGATGGCTGACGCGATCCACTCGCGCGCAGCAGCTTTTCGTCTTCGGTAATGAGCGGCGGGATATAGTCGCGAATGGACTGGTCGATCGGCCGCTCGTCGACGAACTTGACCGCGCCGGCTTGCCGGCCCCGCTCGACTTGCGACGGTGGAACCCGCCCCGCCTTGAGATGACCTGTTTCCGTCCGCTCGCGCAGCCCTTCACGCGCTCCCGCTTCCGCCGCGGCCATTTGCCGGACATCGGCTTTCTTTCCCGATGCCGTCACAACGGCACCGCGCTTCTTTCGAGGTTTGGATCGTGAGGCCATGTGTGAGCGGAAAGAGAGAGTCAAAGCTAGTCCGCCGCTCCGTGCGTCGGGAGGGACGCACGCGCAGGGCCGCTCACCCGATACACGACGATCTGAGTTGTCGCTCATCCTGATTTTGCTCGACGGCGCGCGCGCTGACGTGTTCGACGCGCCGTTCGCGCGGGGCGAGCTCGGCCATCTCGCACGACTCAGGTCCGAAGGTGGCCTGTACACCATCACGACGGTGTTCCCGTCGGTCACTGGTCCCGCGTACGCGCCGTTCCTCACGGGCCGGTATCCGGGACCCGTCGGTCTCCCCGGTCTGCGTTGGTACGACCGCGCCCGCACGCGATGCCGTCTGCCTCCGCACTGTCGCAGCTATCTCGGCGCCGAGATGCGTCACATGGATGGCGATCTCGATCGCGATGCGCGCACCGTGTTCGAGCTCGCGCCGTCACGCTTCAGCGCAATGAGCATGATCGCGCGCGGCGCACGCGGACGCGCACAGTTGGGCCGCAACCCGCGGCTCCTCTGGCATCTCGCGCGCACGCACTGGCGAGGCGACGCCCGCGAGTGGTTCGCCATCGATGACATCGCGATGCAGGCAGCGCGAGCGCG
The DNA here is from genome assembly GCA_035277485.1 of Gemmatimonadaceae bacterium. Taxonomy (GTDB): domain Bacteria; phylum Gemmatimonadota; class Gemmatimonadetes; order Gemmatimonadales; family Gemmatimonadaceae; genus JADGGM01. Next base: position 12,967 of record DATEKK010000158.1, on the reverse strand, counting down.
CATCGCCGCTCACGAGCCGGCTATGACGTTCGTGGCGCTGCTCGCGCTCGACAAGTGCTCGCACGCCTCGGGACACGCGTCGCCCGATGCGCACCGCGCGATCGTTGCGTTAGACGAGTACGTGGGCGCGCTGCGCGCGGATCTCGAGCGCGCCGGCGCGTGGGATCGCACGCATCTCTGGATCGCGAGCGATCACGGACACTCGCCGGTCTCGGCGCACGACGATCTCGCCGGCGCCATCGGGGACGCCGGCCATCGCGTGATCGCGCACCCGTGGGTCTTCACGCCGCACGCCGACGTGGCGGTGATGGTGAGCGGCAACGCGATGGCGCACGTGTACCTCGATCCCGCGGGCCGCGAGCGCCTCTGGTGGACCGCGCTCGGCGATCGTTGGGCATCGCTCGCCGATATGCTCGTCGAGCGCGAGGCGATCGACTTGGCTCTCCTTCCACACGGCGTGAATCGCGTCGAAGTTCGGGCGCGGGCGCGCGGGGCGGCGTTCATTGAGCGTGAAGGAGCTCGCCTCGCGTATCGCCCCCAGACCGGCGACCCCCTCGGACTCGGCGAGCTGCCGCCGCTCGATGCGGTCGAGTGTCACGAGGCCACGCTGGCCGGACCGTATCCCGATGCGTTAGTCCAGATCGCGTCGCTCGCCGCCGCGCCGCGATCCGGCGACCTCATCGTGTCCGCCGCGCGCGGATGGGATTTGCGCGCCCGCTACGAGCCCATTCCCCACGTGAGCACGCATGGCGCCCTGCTCCGCGAGCACATGCTCGTGCCGCTCCTCGCGAACCGTCCGTTAGGCAACCGCCCGCGGCGGACCGCCGATGTGATGCCGTCGGCCCTCCAATTGTTGGGCATCCCCGCGCCGGGCATCCTGGACGGACGCAGTTTCGTCTAACGCGCTAGGCAGACGGCCGGCCCGGCCGCCGCACGAGCGGCGGAACGGACAGCAGCGCCCAGACGACCTCGAGGAGAATGAATCCCCAGCGGCGATCGAGGATGGCGATCCACGCCAGCAGCGCCGACCCCACGAAGTTGAGGAGATTGAACCACCGGTCTTCGCGCTGGAGCAGTCCACGCTGCAGCGCGGCATATCCAATGAGGACCAAGACGGCCCCGCTCAGCGACACGACTTGATACGCCAGTTGAGAGAGCACGGGCTCCTCGTGAAATTGAAGTGACTTGCCGACACCACCCCGGGCGCCGGAGACGCCGCTGACGACACACAATACCCGGACCACGACGCGTTCCTGGTCGCGCCTCGCCATGACGCTCGCCGCACGCGCCATCGTGCGTCCACCCGTTGCGGTCGACCTCCTGCGCGTCGCGTGGCGGTTCAGACGGCGCGATTGGTTCAAGCGCGCGCCGTTTTTGCCGATTCCGGCGCGCGACTATGTCCGGTGGCGCATGTACACCGCGTACGGCGACTACGACGCCATTCCTCCGGCGGAGGATGTCATCCGATACGCGCGCTGGGTAGGGACGCCGCCGTGACCGCGCCGCGCGCGCCGTCGCTCGAGCACCGCATCAAAGCGCAGGCGTACGGCCTCGGCTTCGATCTCGCCGGCATCGCTCCGTTAGGCATGGCGGATTCCGCGGAGGCGTTCGACGACTGGGTCGCGCGCGGCTACGCGGGCGACATGACGTACCTCGAGCGGCGCACCGAGGTGCGGCGCGATGCGCGCCTGCCCGTCCCCGGCGCCACGTGCGCGATCGTCGTCGGTCTCGACTACGGCGGACGCGAGCCATCGGGACCCGTCGCGCGCTACGCCCGCGGCGACGACTATCACGACGTGATGCTCGACAAGCTTCGCGCACTGCACGCGTGGATCGCCTTGCAGGTGGGACGCGACGTGGCCGGCAAGGCCTACGTCGACACCGGGCCCATCCTCGAGCGCGACCTCGCGCGCCGGGCGGGACTCGGCTGGTTAGGCAAGAACACCATGCTGCTCAACCCCACGCTCGGCTCGTTTTTCTTCATCGGCTCGCTCTTCCTCGCGCTCGACCTCGCCGCCGACGCGCCGTTCGCCGACGATCACTGCGGCCGCTGCACCCGGTGTCTCGACGCGTGCCCAACGCAGGCCTTTGCGGCGCCCGGCGTGCTCGATGCGCGCCGCTGCATCTCGTATCTCACCATCGAGCTGCGCGGCGAGATGCCGGACGATCTGAGGCCGCTGGTCGGCGACCACCTCTATGGCTGCGACGTCTGTCAGGACGTCTGTCCGTGGAACCACAAGTTCGCCCGAGCACTGCCGCACGATTCGCCCTTCGCTGCTCGCAGTGCGTTAGGCGACAAGGATGCACGAGCGCTCGCGCAGGGCCTGTTGGCGATGTCGGACGATGAGTTCCGCGTCGCCTTCAGGAAGTCGCCCATGAAACGCGCCAAGCTGCGCGGCCTCAAGCGCAACGCCGCCGTCGTGCTCGGCAACACGGGCGCGGAGGACGTCACCGTACGGGGTCGAGCGTGAGCGACAGGGCAAGGCGCGTCGCGATCGTGACCGGCGCGAACCGCGGCATCGGCCTCGAGGTCGCGTGTCAACTCGCGGCGTTGGGCCAGCACGTGGTGATTGGCAGCCGCAGCGCGGCGGCGGGCGAGAAAGCGGCGCGATCACTCACCGCTCGTGGACTCGACGTCGAGCCTCACCCGTTGGACGTGACCGATGAGCAAAGCGTGCGCAGGCTCGTCGCCCACGTCGAGCGCTCGCTCGGCGGCGCCGATGTCCTCGTCAACAACGCCGGCCTCCTGCTCGATGAGGACGGCGATGTCCTCGACGTGGATGTGCGGCACTTTCGCGAGTGCATGGAGACGAATGCCTTTGGCCCACTGCGGCTGGCGCAGGCCGTCATGCCGGGGATGATCGCGCGGGGGTACGGCCGGATCGTGAACGTGTCGTCCGGCGCAGGGCAGATCTCAACAATGAGCGACTACGCTCCTCCGTATTCGCTCTCGAAGGCAGCGCTGAATGCGCTCACTCGCCTGCTCGCGTCCGCGGCGCGCGGGCGCGATGTGCTCGTGAACGCCGTCGATCCCGGCTGGGTTCGCACCGATATGGGCGGGCCAACGGCATCGCGCTCCGTCGCGCAAGGCGCTGACACGATCGTCTGGTGCGCCACCTTGCCGAAGGGCGGCCCCTCCGGCGGATTCTTCCACGATCGGGAGGAGATGGCCTGGTAGCAGGCAGACCAGCAACGGCGCCTGGCGACGCGCGTTAAACGTGGTACTTTGTTCCGAGCGAGGCCACCCACCATGCCGCAAGCCCGGAACGCCCCACGCCCTCCCGAAAGCAACACGGCTGGCCTTGCTCGGCGCCAGTCAGCGTTGCTTCGCCTCAGCGCATCAATCGCATCTGCGCAAACCGAAGCCGAAGTGTGTCGCGCCGTCGTCGACGGCTTGCACGATGAAGCCATCGGCTACGACTTCATCGGCGTGTTCCTCCTCGACGCCGCCACCGGCGAGCGTGTGTTAGGCGCGTCCGTCGGCTGGGACGACATTCCGCACGGCATGCGCATTCCGCGCGGCCGGGGACTGAGCGCGCGTCCGCTGCGCGATGGCATCGTGCACTACACGCCCGACGTGACCCTCGAGCCCGAGTACGTGGCGGGGCTCGGCAGTGGTTCTGAAATCGATGTCCCGCTCCGCGCCGGCGGCGACGTGCTCGGCGTGCTCGTCGTCGAGAGCCGCGAACCCGATGCGTTCGGTCCGGTCGATCGCGAAATCCTCACCGCGTCGGCGCAGCACGCCGGCATCGCGCTCGCGCGCATCCGCTTGATCGACGAACAGCGCCATCTCGCCGCGGCCGAGCGACGTCGCGCCGACGAGCGACAGGCGTTGCTCGACACGATTACGGATCTCTCGGGAAATCTTGAGCTCTCGCGCCTGCTCGATGCCGTCCTCACGCGCGCCGTCACGCTGCTCGGCGCCGCCGGCGGCGAACTGGCCACGTACGATGATCGCACCGGCGAGCTCGTGGTCGCCGCGAATCACAACATGGCGGAAGATTCGCGCGGCACGCATCTCAAGGTGAACGAAGGCGCGATGGGACTCGTCGTCACGACCGGCGAGCAGATGACGATCCCCGACTACCAGACGTGGGCGGGCCGGTCGCCGCAGTACGCGCGCATCGATGCGCGAGCGGTGGTCGTCTCGCCGCTCATGATGGGACGACGCGCCGTTGGCGCCATCAACGTGTGGCACGAAGATCCCAGGCGCACATTTACCGAAGCGGATTGTCGCTTGCTCTCCCTGTTCGGCCAGCAAGCGGCGATCGCGCTCGAGAACGCGCGGCTGTTCGCGGCTGCCCAACGCGAGCGACAGTACTTCGAGGTGCTCGTCCGCAACAGCCCGGTCGCGATCGTCGTGCTCGACGTCAATCACCACGTGCAGTCGTGCAACCCGGCATTCGAGGAGTTGTACGGATATGCCCAACGCGAAGTGATCGGCGCGAACCTCGACGATCTCATCACCACGCCGGAGACGCGCAGCCAGGCGGTGTCGTACACGGTGCAGGCGGCGCAGTCGCGCACCGTGCAGGGCATCGGGCAGCGGCGGCGCAAGGATGGCAGCATGGTGGACGTCGAGGTGCTCGCCGTGCCCGTGACCGTCGACGGCGTGCGCACCGGCATGATGGGACTGTATCACGATGTCAGCGAGCTGCTCTCGGCGCGACAGGTCGCGGAAGCGGCGAACAGCGCGAAGAGCCAGTTCCTCGCGAACATGAGCCACGAGCTGCGCACGCCGCTCAACGCGATCATTGGCTACAGCGAAATGCTGGAGGAAGACGCCACCGATCGCGGACACGACGACTATGTCCCTGACCTCCAGAAGATCCGCGCCGCGGGGCGCCATTTGCTCGCGCTGATCAACGACGTCCTCGACCTCTCGAAGATCGAAGCCGGCAAGCTGGAGCTGTACCTCGAGACGTTCGACCTGACCACGGCGATCAAGGACGTCGCGACCACGGTCGAGCCGTTAGTCGCACGCCGCAGCAACACGTTAGTCGTGCACTGCGCGCCGGATCTCGGCGCCATTCGCTCGGACCTCACGCGCGTGCGCCAGGTGCTGCTCAATTTGCTGTCCAACGCGTGCAAGTTCACCGAGCACGGCCGCATCACGCTCGAGGCCGGCCGAAGCGGCGCCGCCGTCGTTCTGCGCGTGAGCGACACCGGCATCGGCATGACGCCGGAGCAGATGGCCAAGTTGTTCGAGCCGTTTTCGCAGGCCGACACGACGACGAGCCGGAAATACGGCGGCACCGGGTTAGGCCTCGCGATCACGCGGCGATTCTGCGAGCTGATGGGCGGCGACGTGAGCGTCGAGAGCGACATCGGCCGCGGGTCGACGTTCACCGTCCGGCTGCCGGTGGATGCGTCGGCTCCGTTAGGCGAAGCGCCGGTGGATGCGGCCGCTGCTGCGGCTTCGGAGATCGCCGAGCCGGCGCGACGCGGCGCCGCCGTCCTCATCATCGACGACGACCCCGCCGCCCGCGCCATCACCCACCGCGTGCTCGCGCGTGAAGGCTACGAGGTGATCGAAGCCGCCGACGGCGAAGCGGGCTTGCGCCTCGCGCGCGAACGCCGGCCAGCGCTCATCACCCTCGACGTCCTCATGCCGGGCATGGACGGATGGGCGGTGCTCGCCGCGCTCAAGGCAGATCCGGACACCGCGGCCATTCCGGTAATCCTGCAAACCATCGTCGAAGACCGAAACATGGGCTTCGCACTCGGCGCCGCCGAATACCTCACCAAGCCGATCGAGCGGAAGCGCCTCGCGTCGCTCGTTAGACGACATGTGCCGAACAAGTCGGCGGGTCCGGTGCTGGTGGTCGAGGACGACGAGCACACACGGACGCTGTACGCCCGCACCCTCGAGAAGGCCGGATGGACGGTGCTGCAAGCCGAGAACGGACGCGTCGCGCTCGAGCGCATGGCCGCCGCGCGACCGGCGCTCGTGCTGCTCGACTTGATGATGCCGGAGATGGACGGCTTCGAGTTCCTCGATGTGGTCCGCCAGGATGAAACGCGGCGCGACATTCCGGTCGTCGTGATCACCGCGCGCACGCTCTCGCCCGATGATCGCACGCGCCTCAACGGTGGGGTGGAGCGCGTTCTCCAGAAGCGCGCGCTGCAAACCGAAGCGCTGCTGTCCGAGGTCCGCGCCGTCGCTGGCGCTGGAGTCCAGGTCCGATGACGGGGCAAGGCGTCGCCGGGCATTCCGAGCGCCGACAAGCCGCGCTGCTGCGGCTGTCGGCCGAGATCGCCGCCGCGCCGACCGAAGCGGACATCTGCCGCGCAGTCGTGAACGGCCTGCGAGACCCCGCGTTAGGCTACGTCTTCCTCGGCTTATTCCTGGTCGACGACGCCAGCGGTGACCGCGTGCTGCAGGCGAGTGTCGGTTGGCCCGATGTGCCAAAGGGATGGCGCGTACACCCGGGCCAGGGTCTCAGCGAACGCCCGCTCCAGGACGGCCGCCTGCGCTACACACCCGACGTCACGCGCGTCGCCGGCTATCTCCCGAGCCTCAACAGCGGCTCGGAGGTCGACGTTCCGCTCACCATGAGCGGGAAAGTGTCCGGCGTGCTCGTGGTGGAAAGCTCGGAGCCCGATGCGTTTGGCCCGAGCGACTTCGAGATCCTAACGGCGGCCGCCACGCAGGCGAGCATCGCGATCGGCCGATCGCGCTCGCTCGCCGCCGAGAAGCGGCGCGCCGACGAGCAGCAGGCGCTGCTCGACACACTGGGCGACCTGTCGGGCGAGCTCGAGCTCAACAAGCTACTCCAGGCGGTGCTGCGACGCGCCACCGCTCTCCTCGGCGTGAGCGGCGGGGAGCTGGCCATCTACGATGAGCAGCGGCGCGAGCTGGAGATCGTCGCCAGCGTCAATCTCGGCGGAGACTCCACCGGCACGCGGCTCGCGTTAGGCGAAGGCGCCATGGGACACGTGGCGCTCACCCGCGAGCCGCTGCGCGTCGACGACTATCGGCAGTGGCTCGGGCGATCGGGCAAATACGATGCGTTCGAGGTCCACTCGGTGATGGCGGCGCCGCTGCAGATCGGCCACCGCCTGGTGGGCGCGTTCGCGTGTGTGCACGACGATCCCACACGCCGATTCCAGCCCGATGACCTGCGACTACTCAACTTGTTCGCGCCGCAGGCCGCCGTCGCCATCGAGAATGCTCGACTGTACACGGCGGCCCAACAGCAGAAGCAGTACTTCGAAGACCTGGTCCTCAACAATCCCGTTGCGATCGTGACGCTCGACACGCACCACGACATCGTTTCGTGCAACCCAGCGTTCGTGCAGCTGTATGGGTACAGCGAATCGGAGGTCGTTGGGCGCAACCTCGACGATCTCATCGCCACCGAGACGACGAAGTCAGAGGCCGTCGACATCACAGAGCGCGTGTTGAAGGGCGGCGCGCTGCGGCACATCGGGCGCCGGCGGCGCAAGGATGGTACCCTCGTTGATGTCGAGGTGCTCGGCGTTCCGGTGTTAGTCGAGGGCAAGCTCGTCGGTCTCATGGGCCTCTACCATGACATCACCGAATTGTCGCGTGCCCGCCAGGCCGCGGAGGAAGCCAACAGCGCGAAGAGCCAGTTCCTCGCCAACATGAGCCACGAGCTGCGCACGCCGCTCAACGCCATCATTGGATACAGCGAAATGCTCGAGGAGGAAGCCGAGGAGATCGGTCACCCCGAGATCGTGTCGGATCTCGGGAAGATCCGCGCCGCCGGCAAGCACCTGCTCGCGCTGATCAACGATGTGCTCGACCTGTCCAAGATCGAGGCCGGAAAGACGGAGCTCTACCTGGAGGACCTGGACGTCGCCGCGATGGTCCGTGATGTGGCGACGACCGTCCGGCCGTTGGTGGAGAAAAACGCCAACGCGCTCATCGTGCGATGCGATGCGCCGGGGACCATTTATGCCGACGTCACCAAGCTGCGTCAGATGCTGCTCAACCTGCTGTCTAACGCAAGCAAATTCACGGATCACGGCACCATCTCGCTGGATGTGGAACGGAGCGCAACCGACATCGCGTTCCGGGTGACCGATTCCGGAATCGGCATGACGCCGGCACAGATGGCGAAGCTGTTCGAAGCGTTCGCGCAGGCCGACTCGACAACCAGCAAGCGGTACGGCGGCACCGGACTCGGCCTGGCGATCACCCGGCGATTCGCCCGCATGATGGGCGGCGACGTGACCGTCGACAGCGAATCAGGGCGCGGCTCGACGTTCACGCTGCGCGTGCCGACCGTTAGGCCGGCGGCCCTCGACGGCGACGAGCGGCGCCCGGATGGCCACGGCCGCGCCGGCCTGGTGCTCGTGATCGATGACAATTCGTACGCCCGCGACCTCACACGCCGCGTCCTCGTAGACGAAGGATTCGATGTGATCGAAGCAGCGAGCGGACAGTCCGGTCTCGCACTGGCGCGTCAACAGCGCCCCGACGCCATCACGCTCGACGTGCTGATGCCCGGGATGGACGGCTGGGCCGTTCTCGCCGAGCTCAAGGCCGACCCGGTGCTCGCGGGCGTCCCGGTGGTGATGCTGACGGTGCTCGACGACCGCAACCTCGGCCTTGCGTTAGGCGCGTCGGATTTCATGACCAAGCCGATCGACCGCGAACGGCTGCGGCAGGTCATCTCGCGATATCGCCGCGACGGCGCCGGCGATGTGCTGGTCGTCGAGGATGACGCGCCAACCCGCGAGCTGCTCCGCCGGCAAATGGAAAGCGAAGGATGGCAGGTGTCGGAGGCAGAAAACGGACGCGCCGCGCTCCGCGCGCTCGAGCGGCAACGCCCATCGCTCATTCTGCTCGATCTCATGATGCCGGTGATGGACGGCTGTCAGTTCGCGGCCGAGTTGCGCAAGCACGATGAGTGGAACGACATCCCGGTGGTCGTGATCACCGCCAAGGATCTGACCGCGGAAGATCGTCGCGCGCTGAACGGCGACGTGCAGGGCGTGCTCCAGAAGGGCGCGTTCGGCCGCGAGGACCTCCTCAGGGAAATTCGACATTTGGTCGGCGCTTCCAACGCCGTGCCGCAACCCGCGAGGTAGTGCATGCCGACGATTCTGCTCGTCGAGGACAATGAAATGAACCGCGACATGTTGTCGCGGCGCCTGAAGCGAAAAGGCTACGATGTGGCTCTGGCGGTGGATGGACTCGAGGGCGTGACCATGGCACTCGAGGGCGGGCACGACCTCATCCTCATGGACATGAGCCTGCCCGAGCTGGACGGCTGGGAGGCGACGCGCCGCGTTCGCGAAGCCGAAACCGACGGACGCCACGTACCGATCATCGGCCTCACGGCGCACGCGATGTCGGGCGATCGCGAGAAGGCGCTGGCCGCCGGCTGCGACGACTACGACACGAAGCCCGTCGAGCTCGATCGCCTGTTAGGCAAGATCGAAGCGCTGCTCGCGAGACCGGTGTGACCGGACTGACGACGCCGGAGTCGGTGGCCGAGCTGCGGCACGAGCTGCGCACGCCGCTCAACCTGATCATCGGCTACTGCGAGATGCTCGTTGAGGACGCGACCGACGCCGCGCGACGCGGCGCGCTCGAGCGCACGCTCGCCGCCGGCCGCGACATCCTCGAGCGCATCAACGCCGCCGTCCCGCCGACGCGAGGCGAAATCACCGAAGACGAGTTCGGCGCGCTGCGCAACAGCCTGCGAGAACCGCAGCAACGAATCGTCGCCGCCACGAGCGAGTTGTTGGCGTCCCTCGAGAGCGCCGATCCCGACCCGCAGTTCGAGCGCGACGTGCGCCGCATCCGGAGCTCCGCCGAACGATTGCTCACGGTGGAGCTGCCGCACCATGACGACCGCGCGCGCCTAACGCGCACCGGCGACCAGCCTGCCGTCGAGAGCGCGCCGGTCGCGGCCGCTGCCATGGGCGGCGCCCGCATCCTGGTCGTGGACGACATCGAGGACAACCGCGCCGTACTCGAGCGCCGGCTCCGGAGGCAAGGCCACGAAGTGGTCTGCGCAGCCGGCGGCCACGCGGCGCTCGCGATGCTGGCGCGCGAGAAGTTCGAGCTGGTGCTGCTCGACGTCATGATGCCGGATCTCGACGGCCTCGCGGTACTCGAGCGCATGAAGGCCGCGCCCGCGACTCGCGACATTCCGGTGATCATGATCTCGGCGCTCGACGATGTCGCGAGTGTCGTGCGCTGTGTCGAGCGCGGCGCCGAGGACTACTTGTCGAAGCCGTTCGACCCGGTGCTGCTGCGCGCGCGCGTCGGCGCCTGTCTCGAGAAGAAGCGACTCCGCGACGCGGAGCTCGAGTACCTGCGAGAGGTCGGTCAGGTGATCGAGGCGGCGACGGCGGTGGAAGCGGGCCGGTACGAGAGCGGTGCCCTCGCGCACATCGCGCGGCGCGGCGACGAGTTAGGCCGCCTCGCACGCGTCTTTGACGGCATGGCCAACCAGGTCCGCGCGCGCGAGGCACGGCTCCATGAGCAAGTCGAGGCGCTCAGGCGTGAGATCGGCGCCGTGGGCGATGCGCCGCGTGAAACGGCCCAACGGGAGCCACCGGCGCTCGCCGCGGGCGAGCTGTTCGCCAATCGATTCGAGATCGCCGAGGAAATCGGCGCGGGCGGAATGGGCACGGTGTATCGCGCGCTCGACCGGGAGCTCGGCGAGCAAGTGGCGCTCAAGATCTTGCGGTCGGAGCTGGTGACCGACGCGGCGAGTGTCGAACGATTCAAGCGAGAGATCCGACTGGCGCGCCATATCTCGAGCAAACACGTCGTGCGAACGTACGACATCGGCGAGCGCGACGGCGTGTACTTCCTCACCATGGAGTACGTGCATGGCATCACCGTGCGCGAGCTGTTGCACACGCGCGGCCGGTTGGGCGTCGCGCCGACGCTCGCGATCGCGTGTCAGCTCGCCTATTCGCTGGCCGCCGCCCACGAGCAGGGTGTGGTTCACCGCGACATCAAGCCCGAGAACCTCCTGCTCGATGCGTCTGGTGTGCTCAAGGTGATGGACTTCGGCGTCGCGCGGCCGACGGGCGCGGCCAGCAGCCTAACGGAAGTCGGCCTCCTGGTGGGCACGCCGTCGTATATGGCGCCGGAGCAGCTCTTCGGCGAGGAATTCGATCAGCGCGCGGATCTCTATGCGGCCGGTGTCGTGTTATTCGAGTGCCTCACGGGCCGCCTGCCGTTCGAGGCGAGCTCGCCGGTGGCGCTCATCGCCCGCGTGCTGCGCGAGCCCGCGCCGGCTCCGGCGTCGGTGGATCCGGAGATTCCCGCCGGCGTGTCGGAGGTCGTCCAGCGCCTGCTGGCCAAGGACCCGGGTGACAGAATTCCGGCCGCCTCCGACCTCGCCCGCATCCTCACGGACTTGGGCTGACGGCGGCCGCTCTCGCTGCCTAACGGACGGCGGGACTACTGGCCCGCGGTGGCGCTTCCAAAGTGCCGGATCGCCCGGAGATCGTTTCGGGTACGCGATGCGGTCGCGGTGTCGCCCGCGCCGCGCGCGGCCGCCTCGAGTCCCCGCAACGACAGCACGCGCCGCGGCTGGTGCGCCAACGACGCCTGGAACTCGTGCTCGGCGTCGCCGTAGCGCTCGAGGCCGAGCAGCAGTTCGCCTAACAATTCGTGCGACGGCTTGAACACCGGCGGCGGGCCGAACGCATAGGCCAGCGAATCCTCCGCGACGGTGGCGGCGGTGAGCATCGTCACGGCGCCCGCGGAATCGAGCGATCCATCGTGCATCGCGAGCTTCGTCACCGCCTCGAGCTCCATACCGAGCACCGCCAGGCCCTTGAGGTACTGCGCGTCGGATGGATCCGGGTTCTGTTCTGCTCCAACCATCGCCACCAATCGCGCCCGTTCCTGCTCGAAGGCCGTGCGGGCATCGTTGGCCGTGGCGCCATCGCCGCGCCGCGCGGCCGCGAAGCCGCGCGCGAACTGGAACGACACCCGTGGCGCCGCGGCGCTGTCGAGATCGGGCATCCAGTTCACCATGTCGCCGGACCACTGTTCGGTGTCGATGATGTAGTGCGCCCACATGTCGACCGCGCTGCCCATCGCGGACGCATCGGGATCGAGATCACGCATGTCGGTCTTGTGCCTCGCGTTCGCCGCCTGCTGCTCGCAGCCGACGACCCATTCCCGTGCACTGGCCAGCCGCCCCTGCTCGACATAACCGTAGGCAAGCCACGATTCCCCGTGGCCGCAGTAGAAGTGTTTCATCCCGTTCTTGGCTGCCATGCCATCGAACATCCGCATCGTGTTCTCGTTGGCGCGGACGACGTCATCCCACATGCCTAACGCCATGAAGATGTGCGACGTCATGTGCTGCGCGTGCCCCGCGTTGGGCGCGACGCGCGCCAGCGCCCGCGCCGCCGGTAGCGCGTGCGCGGCGTGGTCGGGGTCGTCCATGGCGTGAATCCAGTAGTGCGTCGCCGCCGGCTCGTCCGGATGGCGCGTGAAGACGCTCTCCGCCAGCTGCGCCGCCTGCAAATACGTGGGCACGTTGCGCACGCCCTGGCTCAGGCCCATGAGCGAGAGCGCGAAGAACAATCGTGCCTCGTCGTCGTGCGGATTCGCGCGCAGCACGTCGGCCATGCGCTGCGAGAAGAGCGTATCGCGTGCCGCCTTCGGGCCCTCGCCGTAGAGCGCATCGACGGCGCGCATGTATCCGCGCTCGCGCTCGGTGGGCGCAGCCTGCTCGCGCGCGTCCGGCGTCGCGGCGAGCTTGGCTAACGCCTTGCGCCCGGCCGCCGTGTCCTGCTCGTCCCAGACGGGGTGCGTGTAGGTCATCGCCTCGCCCCAGTACGCCATGGCGAAACTCGAGTCGGCGTGCTCCGCCTGCCGAAACGCGTCAGCCGCCTCGTCGTAATGGAAGAGGTGGAGGAGCAGCACGCCGCGCGAGAATGCGAGTTGGGCCACCGCCGAGCGCGTCGACGTCGGGAAATCGACCGTTCCGTAGCCGGCCACGGTGATCGCGTG
>DATEKK010000157.1:0-1943 GCA_035277485.1 Gemmatimonadaceae bacterium | reverse complement strand
GCCTGCACGAACGACCCGAACACCTTCGCCCCCGCCCGGAAATCCACCAGCGTGATGGACCCCCGCCGGTCCAACGGAAACAGCAACACCCGCTCCACTCGGCTCCGATACCTGATATCTAACCCAGTTAGGCCACCGAGCACGTTGAACGACGCCGTCGCGTAATGCGTCGAGCGGTACGGCAGCGGCCCCTTGGTCCCGAAATCGTACGTGTCCAGGAACGTGTAGTTCACCGCCGCGTCGAACACGTTGGGCACCACCGTCGTCTTCGTGCCCAGGTCCAGGCCCCGCACCCGCGCCCGCTGCACGTTCTGGAACTGAAACACCAGCCCGCTGTCCGGGATCACCCCCGGCCCGATCAGATCGTGGTACTCGCTCTGGAACACCGCCGCATCCACCCAGAACCGCGGCGTCACCGTCGCTGTCGTCCCCACCTCGGTCGACCACGCCGTCTCTCCGTGCAATAACGGATTCGGGTGCACCGGAATCCCGCCCTGCCGCGAGTTCACGAACTGCTCGATCGCCGCCGGCGCCCGATACCCCCGCGCCACACTCGCCCGCACGCTCACCGCGGGCGAGATCCGATAGGCCACGCCCAACTTCGGATTGAGCGTCGTTTCGTTCGCCGAGCCGGTCGCCTGGTGCGCGTCCATCCGCACACCGACCGTCGCCGTCACCCGCGACGCCAGCAGCGCCTCGTCCTGCGCGTACAGCCCCTCGTCCTCGAGATGCGGCCGCCCCAGAATGTCGGACTGCACCTGCGTCGCCGACGCCTCGCCGCCTAACGTTACCGTCTGCGACACGGTCGGCGCCAGCGTCACCTGCGCCGTCGTTCCGTATTTCGTCGCATTGTGAAACGAAAAGTCGGTGTCGCTCGGGAAATGGTTCTGCGTCCCGTCCTTCTCCACGTACGGATCCACGTCCAACCGCAGGCCGCCGCGCGCAATCGGCGTCACCGTCGCGCCCACACTCAGCTTCGTGTCGTGCGCCCAGTCGTTGAGCGTGTTCGCCGGCGGCCGCGTCGGAAACGCCGACGAGTCCCACATGAAGAAGTTGCCCACGTCCTGCGTAGTGTAGATCACGTACGCCGACACCGGATGGTCGGCGCCCGCCGGCACGTCCACTTTGCCGCGCAAGAACCATCGCGTCGAATGGTCATCCTGCGTGAACCCGTCCGACGTCTCCCCCTCGACGACCCCGCGCACGCCCACGTCCCCGATCTCGCGCGAATGCTGCAGCATGAACCCCGCGAAATCGGGGTACCGGATGTCGCCGAACCGATAGTTAGGCGGCTGGTCGTACGCGCCGTAGTGCAGGTCGGCCACCGTCTCCGGCGGCCCCTCGACCGGCGTCGTCACGATGTTCACCACGCCGCCTAACGCGTTGCTCCCGTAGAGGGCGGAGTACGCGCCCTTGACCACTTCGACGCGGTCGACGTCCAGCAGCGGCAGGCTCGTGAAGTCCGTCTCGGCGCCGTCCGCGGTGAGCACCGAGTGCCCGTCCAACAACAACAAGACCCGGCTCCCGACGCCGCCCGCCGCGCCGGTCGACCCGCGGATGTCGATGTCGCCGGCGTTGAAGCTCACACCGGACACGAACGGCAGCGCCTGATCCAGCGTCAGGACGTTGCGGTTGCGCAGCTCCTGGCTGGGCACCACTGCCTGGCTCGCCGGCACGTCGCCGATCGAGCGCGTGCCGCGGCTCGCGGTCACCGTCACCGGCTCGAGCCGCACCAGCGAAGGTTGTAAGGCGAAATTCTGGCGGGCGGTGTCGCCGGCCGCCACGGACACCGTGTGCTCCCCGGTCTGGTAGCCGATGCGAAGGACGCGCACGACGCGCCGGCCGGCGTCGACGTCGCGCAGAACGTACCGCCCGTTCGCGTCCGTCACCGCGCGGCCCAACGTCCCTTCGATGAGCACGAACGCGCCGGCCACGGCACTGTC
>DATEKK010000156.1:0-8240 GCA_035277485.1 Gemmatimonadaceae bacterium | reverse complement strand
CGGCATGCGCTGTCCCGTGAACGCCGCCTCGAGCTCCGCGCCGAATCGCTCGAGCGCCGCCATACCGCCGCGCGCCATGCGCTCGATGGGGTCATCCACCGCTTCGCCGTTCTCCACGACAGGCCGCGGCGCCGACGCACGCGGCGCGGCGACCAGGTCGCGCTCCGCCAGCCTGACGAGATGCCGGCGCTCGACGATGAGCGCCTCGAGATCACTGGGATACCGCGCCAGTGCCTGCGTGTGCGCGCACGCCTCGTCGAGCGCATCGATCGCGCGATCGGGCCGCGCGCGATCGGTGATGTAGCGGTCGGTGAGGGCGACGCTCGCCACGAGCGCTTCTTCCGCGATGGCCACGTTGTGGTGCCGTTCGAGCCGTTCCTTGCGCGCGTGCAGCACTTCGAGTGTCTGCTCGACCGTGAGCTCGCGCACCGTGATCTTCTGGAAGCGCCGCTCGAGTGCGGGATCGCCGCGCACCCAATGGTCGTATTCGTCTTGCGTGGTCGCGCCGATCACGCGGAACTCGCCGCGCACGAGCGCGGGTTTGAGCATGTTCGCGGCATCCATTGCCGCGCCCATTGCCGTGCCCTGCCCGATCAGGTTGTGCAGCTCGTCGATGAACAAGATGATGTTCGGGTCCGCCGACGCCGCGCTCACGATGTCGCGGAGCCGCTCCTCGTACTGCCCGCGGTACATCGTGCCGGCGAGCAGCGCGACGTGATCGAGCGCGAGCAGCTTCACCTGGCGCAGCGCGAGCGGAACATCGCCCGACGCGATGCGCTGGGCGAGTCCTTCGGCGATGGCGGTCTTGCCGACGCCTGCGGGTCCGACCAACGCGGGGTTGTTCTTACTCTGACGGAGCAGGATGTCGATGACGCGCGCGATCTCGTCGTCGCGGCAGCGCACAGACTCGAGGCGGCCCGCGCGCGCGTCCGCCGTCAGATCACGCGTGGTGCGCGACAGCGCCTGATCATCGGATCCCAACATGTCGCCCAGCATCAGATTCCCGTTAGGCCTCGATACCACTCGATGAGCGGACCGCCCCACAAGAGCGCGATCATGGCCGCGGGGGCCAGGAACACGCCGAAGGGAACGAGCGGCGCGTCGAACTCGACGCCGGCGCGCCGGCTGCGCACGTACGCGATCGGGAACACCACCAACAAGAAAATGACCGCGCCGAGCGCCGCACCGAAAAATACCGTCAAGAACGTGCGGCCGATGCCGAGGTGCGCACCGACCATTGCCATGAGCGTCACGTCGCCAAAGCCCATTGCTTCCTTCTTGAACGCCATCTCGCCCAACCACCCGGCAATGGCGATGACGCCGGCACCAACACACGCCCCTATTGCTGAATCATACAGGTTGGCGAACGGCGAAGTTTCGTGCATCACGGCCGCCGCGATGGCCAAGACCAATGCCCAGATCAACCCGAACGCGGTGAAGCCATCGGGAATGACGTACGCCGTCGCGTCCGTGAGCATGATGCCGAGCAGGATGGTGCCGAACACCGCGACGCGGAGCGCCGTGAGCGACGCGCCGAACTGCAGGTAGGCCGCGAGCCAGCCCAACGCAACCACCAACTCGACCAGCGGATACACGGCGGAGATCGGCTGCTTGCAACCACGGCATTTCCCGCGCAGCAGTACCCAGCTCACGAGCGGAATGTTCTCCCACCACGTGATCTCGTGGCCGCACTTCGGGCATCGCGATCGCGGGCTCACCACTGACAGCTCTTTAGGCCAGCGGGCGACGCACACGTTCAGAAATGACCCGAAGATCGCGCCGAGGAGAAACGCAAAGACGCCCGGCACGAACGAGCTGGTGGCGGCGGACGCTTGAATCACGGGCGGAGTTGGTAGAGGAGAATGCCTGCGGCGACGGCGACGTTGAGCGACTCGACGTCCGGCGCAATCGGAATGGCCACGCGCCGGTCGGCGCGAGCTCGCGCCTCATTCGAGAGACCGGCGCCCTCGTTGCCGACGAGGAGAGCGATCGTGCGCGTGTCCGGCGTCCGATCGATGAACTCGCCTGACGCATCGGCGGCCCAGCACTGCATACGATGAGCGGCTCGTAAGCCGTCGAACAACTCCCAATCGCAGGCGAGCACCTGGTGCCGGAAGAGCGCGCCCATTGCGCTACGGACGACCTTGGCGTTCCAGAGGTCAACGGTGTCGGGCATCGCCAGTGTGACGTCGACACCAAAGGCTGCCGCGGTTCGGAGCAATGTTCCGACGTTGCCCGGATCCTGCACGCCGTCGAGGACCAACACACGCGCGCCGGCACGGAGCGCGAGTTGACGCGCGTCGCGCGGCGGGATTTCGGCGACGACCAAAATGCCCTGCGGCGAATCGGTGCTCGACGCGCTCGCGAAATCCTTCTCGTCTACCTCGATCACCGGCATGCCGCTGGCGCGCACCGATTCGAGGAGCGCGGTACCGCGCGGTGTTGCTGCGAGCGCCGGTGAGACGATGGCACCATCCGAGCGAACTGGAGAACGCAGCAACTCTTCGACGGCTCGCACGCCTTCGGCGACGAATCGTGTGTGGCGCTCGCGCGCGCGGCGCCGTTTGAGATCGCGTGCAACGGTCAGCAGCTTCACGTTCGTGATTTGTGCAGCAAGCGGAACGGCTCTTGCCCTGACGCTGGGTGAGTTCGAAACCGGGGGTAGGACATGGGGCGACTCGTACGGGGCGGATTGTGTCTGCTGCTCTGCGGTTGCGCGACGATGTCCACGCAACAAGAGGTTCAACTCGGCCAGCAGGAGTCGGCGGACATCGCCAAGCAACTCCCGATCATGCAGGACGCCGAGGTGAATCGGTACGTGAACACGCTCGGCGATTCGATCGCGAAGCTATCGGACAATCGGAATCTGGAGTGGCATTTCTTCGTGGTGAACAGCAAAGAGGTGAACGCCTTCGCTGTTCCCGGCGGCTACATCTACGTGAACAGGGGACTGATCGAGGACGCGGACAAGATGGATGAGTTGGCGGGGGTGATGGCACACGAGATCGGACACGTGATCCACCGCCACACCGTGAAGCTAATGCAGAAAGAGCAAGGCGCCAACGTGGGATTGGCGGTCGGATGCATTCTAACGAACGTATGTAAAGATCCCGCGACGGGCGCGGCGATCAACGTCGCGGGGAGCGCGGTGTTCGCGAAATTCAGCCGCGAAGACGAGCAACAAGCGGACGAGAGCGCGGTGACCTACGTGACGCGCGCGGGCATCGATCCGCACGGTCTGCCGGAGATGTTTCAGAAGATGATGTCGCAGCAGCAGTCCAACCCGTCGGTGGTGGAGACCTGGTTCGCGGACCATCCGAGCGATCAGAGCCGCATCCAGGACACGCAGCGGCTCATCGACAAGATCGATCCGGCGGTGCTCAAGGGCCTAACGCAAGACAACCAGGCCTTCCACGATTTTCAGAACCGCCTGAAGGGCCTGCCTCGCAGTTAGGCGACGCGGGCGGTCTTGCGCGCGGCGAGCGCTTCGCCCGCGCGCACGAGGAGCTCCTCGATGGGCGGGACCTCGTGCGGCTCGAAGCGCACCACGCCCATGGTGAGCGACAGCGCGTACGCGCGATCGCGTTGGGCGGCGTTCTGGCGATCCACGCACGCGCGGAGACGCGGCGCGACCGCGTGGAGCGCGTCGTCCGTGGCGTCGAGGACGAGCGTCGCGAAATCGTCGCCCGCGAGGCGGCACACGACGTCCGACGCGCGGAACGTGGTCTTGAGCGCGCTCGCCGCGGCAACGATGGCGCGGTCGCCCTCGTCTCGGCCGAAGCGGTCGTTGATGTCGCGCAAGCGATCGATGTCCACGACGGCGAGCATGAGACCGCGCATCCGGTGCGCGAGCTTGAGATGGTGCTCGCAGAGCGCGAGGAATCCGCGCCGGTTGTAGAGTCCCGTTAGTTCGTCGCTCAGTGCGAGCTGGCGCAGCGTGGCCTGGAGGCGGTGCCGCTCGATGGCGTAGCGGAGCACGCGGCGAAGGTCACCGGCATCGAGCTGGTCGCGCGTCACCACATCCTGCGCACCGGCTTCGGCTGCGCGCAGCCCGATCGCTTCGCTCGACGTACCCGGCGGGGCGAGCATCACCACCGGGATGTCGGGCGCCTCGAATCGCGCGCGGCGAACCGTGTCGAGGCCCGCGTCGGCGGACTCGGTCACATCCAGCACCAGGACGTCGACCCCGCCGCGCGCCAGGCGTGAGATTCCCTCTGCCGGCTCGAGAGGCGGCTCGAGGACCTCGAAGCCGGGTGTCAGTGCGTCGCCGGGTTCGAGACGCTGGCGCAAGGCGTGTGCGCCCTCGAGATGGTCGGCAATGATGAGGACATTCGTGCGCGGGGTGTTCATGTCGAACCGGGGCTGGCGTCGGACGGCGATACAACTGCCTGCACTGCTTGACGTTCGAGAGGATTGGGCGGTCACGGAGACCTAGGGAATGTGGGAAGCGCTCGCTTCGCTCACTTGGGGAAGCGCTGCGCTGGGGGAAGCGGCGGCGACGCCGCCTGAGGGATCGGAAGAACATCGGTTGTCTCTGGGTGGAGAGTGCTCGCGCATGGCGCCCGAGTCGCGCAGACCATTGATGTTGTTCCTCTCCCGCAGGCGGCGTCGCCGCCGCTTCCCCCAGCGCAGCGCTTCCCCAAGTGAGCGAAGCGAGCGCTTCCCCATTCCCTGGCAGTTGTCGTCGCCCGTTGTTGGGCACCCGTATGCGGGCCATCATACGCCATGCGGATCGTGCTTACGGTGGCCGGATCGGATTCCGGCGGCGGCGCCGGCATCCAGGCGGACCTCAAGACGTTTCACCGGTTCGGGGTGTTCGGTACGTCGGCCATCACCGCGGTGACCGCGCAGAACACCTGCGGGGTGCGCGAGTGGATGGCGCTGCCGCCGGGCCTCGTGGCGGCACAGATCGAGGCGGTGGCCACCGACCTCCGGCCCGACGCCGTGAAGAGCGGCATGTTAGGCAATGCGCAGGTGATCGCGGCGGTGGCGGCGGCGCTCGAGGCCCACGCGCTGCACCCGTACGTGCTCGACCCGGTGATGGTGGCGTCGTCGGGTGACGACCTGCTCGAGCGCGACGCGGTCGGCGCGCTGCGCTCGGCGCTCTTGCCCCGGTGCGATCTCATCACGCCTAACGCCGAAGAGGCGATGGTGTTGACGGGCGAGGAGGTGGCGACGGTCGCGGACCAGGAGCGCGCGGCGCGTCGCCTGGTGGACGAGGGCGCGCGCGCGGCGCTGGTGAAGGGCGGCCACGTGACGGGCGATGACGTGGTCGACGTGTTGTTCGATGGCGCCGTCGGCGCGGCGCGGACGTTCCGGCACCGGCGCATCGACTCGCGGCACACCCACGGCACGGGGTGCACGCTCTCGGCGGCGATCGCCGCGCACCTTGCGTTAGGCCTGCCGCTCGAGCGGGCGGTGGAGACGTCGCTGGACTTCGTGCACCGCGCGATTGCCGGCGCGCCGGGCCTCGGCGCCGGGCGCGGGCCGCTCAACCACTTCGCCTAACGCTCTACGTTGCCGCCGAACGTCCGTGCGATGAAGGTCCGCATCAGGCGTTCGAAGTGGTCGGCGGCGCGCGCGCCTGCGGCGAGGACGTCCTCGTGGTCGAGCGCTGCGCCCAGACCCGCGGCGGGATTGGCGATCAACGACACGCCCGCGACGCGCATGCCGAGCGCGCACGCGGCGATGACTTCGGGAACGGTGGACATGCCGACGGCGTCCGCGCCCAACTTCTCGAGCATGCGGATCTCGGCCGGCGTCTCGTACGACGGGCCGAGCACGGCGGCGTAGACGCCGTCCGCAACGGACACGCGCGCTTCGGCCGCCGCCGCGCGCAGCGCCGCGGCCAGGTTGCGGTCGTACGATGCGGACATGTCGGGGAAGCGCACCTCGTGCGGCGCAACCGGTCCCGCCAGCGGATTCCGCCACATCAGATTGAGGTGGTCGCGGATGATCAGCAGGTTGCCGGGCTCGAGCGACCGGCGGATGCCGCCGGCCGCGTTCGTCACGAGCAGCGTCCGCGCGCCTAACGCGTGCGCGACGCGCACCGGCAGCGCGGCGATCGCGGGCTCGTACCCTTCGTACAGGTGCCAGCGTCCCGCGAACGCGAGCACGTCCACCCCATCGAACGAGCCGGCGATGACGCGTCCGGCGTGTCCACGAATCCCGGCGGGGAGAAATCCGGGCACGTCGGCGAACGGGACGTCGACCACCGGCGAGATCCGCGCCGCCAATCCCCCGAGGCCGGAGCCCAGGATGAGCGCCAGCCGAGGCGTCCGGCCGCCTAACGCTACGCCTAACGATTCGGCGGCGGAAGCGGCCGCGCCGGAGACGCCGGCGCTCACGGACACGCGGCCAGCCGCGCGATCTCGCGGTCCGCCTCGGCGAGCATCGCCACGCGATCCGGCCACGGCGCGAACGCGCTGGCGAATCCATTGCGCGCGATGGTCGCGAGCTCCGCGAACGTGAAGCCGAGGTGCCGCGCGGCGCGAAGGTACTCGTCGGTGAGCGTGGTGCCGCTCATGAGCCGGTTGTCCGTGTTGAGCACGACGTTGAGCCCGCGGTCGAAGTACTGCCGCACGGGGTGCGCGTCGTAGCCCGATACCGCGCGCGTCTGCACGTTGCTGGTGATGCACACCTCGAGCGCGATGCGGCGGTCGTTCACGAAGCGCGTGAGACGCTCGTCCTCGATGAGGCGCGTGGCGTGGCCCAAGCGGTCGGCGAAGCAATCGTGCACGGCTTGGCGCACCGAGCCGGGCCCGTCGCCCTCGCCGGCGTGGACCGTGAGCGCGAGATCGTGCTCGTGCGCCAGTGCGAATGCCGCGGCGTGGTCTCGCGCGGGGTGGTCGCGCTCCGCGCCCGCGAGATCGAAGCCGACCACACCGCGGTCGCGGTAGGCGACGGCCAAGCGCGCCAGCTCGAGCGACACGTCCGGCGAGAGTTGGCGGAGACCGCACAGGATGATGCGCCCCCGCGTCCCGGTGTCGCGCTCGCCGCGGGCGATGCCGCGGAGCACGGCGTCCACCGTTTCGCCTAACGCAAGGCCGCCGCGGGTGTTGAGCACGGGCGCGTAGCGCATCTCGATGTAGCGCACGCCGTCGCGGGCGGCATCTTCGATCAACTCGAAGGCGACGCGGTCGAGCGCGTCGGCGTGCTGCAGCACCGAGAGCGTGGTGCCGAACCGCGCGAGATAGTCCTCCAGGTTGTGCGCGTCGCGCACCACCATGTGCTCGGCGAGCGCGTCGGCGTCGGCCGCCGGCATCGGCTGCTTGTACTCGCGACCCAGCTCGAGCAGTGTGGCGGGCCGGATGCTGCCGTCCAAGTGGCAGTGGAGCTCGGCCTTGGGCAGCGCCCGCAACAGGTCGCTGGTGATCGTGGGCACGTCAGTGCAGCAGGTCGGCGTCGTCCGCCGCGCAGTCGCGCGCCGCAACCACGCGCACGATGGCGCCGGCGTAGAGTGGCGTGTCGGGCGCAAGCGCGAGCCCGCGGCTGTCGGTGAGGGCGCGCGTGCCCTGCACTACTTCGGAGGCGGCGTCGGCGTTCCAGGCGCGCACCGCCTCGAGGGCGTTGGCGTTGGGGGCGACGTGTACGGAGGCGCCGTTCACGAACACGACGACGGGGTCGGTCATGGATGCGAGATCGTGATGCGTGTGTCGTTAGGCACGGACACCGGCTGCGGCCGCGACGACAGGTATCCGACCAGCGCGCCCAGGTCGTCGGACGCGAGGGTCTCGTCGGCCGTCGCGGCGTCGGTCAGGATGCGTCCCTCGGCGCCGGTCGCCATGAAGTCGTTGAGGACGATCGTGTATCGCGCGTCGTCGCGCAACTCGGCGCCGCCGGCGAGGCGCGCCGAGGCGAGGTGCGCCGCGCCGTTCTGGCCGCGGTCGAACGCAAGCGTGACGCCCGAGACGTGGGACCTGGGCGCGCCATCGGCGGCGACGACGGTCGCGAGATACTCGCGGAGCGCCCGGCCCGGGACGGTGAGGCGCCGCAACGTGTTGCCGAACGGCTGCACGGCGAACAGCGCACCCCAGGTGACCTGGCCGGCGGGCAGGTCCTGTCGAATGCCGCCGTTGTTGACGGCGGCGACGTCGGCCTTGGCGGCCCACCGTTGGGCATCGGCGATCATGTTGCCTAACGGATATTGCGCGCCGGCGCGGGCGAGCGGCGCGGCGAGCCGCGCGACATGGCGCCGCTCGAGGCCGGCCACCCGGGCTTGGGCGGCACGGACGATGGAG
>DATEKK010000155.1:0-93394 GCA_035277485.1 Gemmatimonadaceae bacterium | reverse complement strand
TCCCCCAGCGCAGCGCTTCCCCCAGCGAGCGCAGCGAGCGCTTCCCGCTTCCCTGGCGAAGCCCTGCCCTTGCGCTTCTACAAGAACGCCCGCATACTGCGGGCGTCCTGTAGAAGCGCAAAGGGTTGAGCGATGCTCACCGAGATCTGGTCGGACCTCCGGTATCGTGCCCGCGCCCTCCTTAGCCGGCGCGCGCTCGAGCAGGAGCTCGACGCCGAGCTCCGGTCGCACATCGAACGGGAGGCGGAGGCGTACGTGCGCGCCGGCGTGCCGCGCGCCGACGCGCTGCGCCGAGCTACACTCGCCTTCGGCGGCATCGAGCGCATGAAAGAAGCGAGTCGCGACGCGCGTGGTACACGACTGATCGAGTCAATGACACAGGACGCGCGCTACGCGCTCAGATCCCTGCGCAAGCACGCGGTGTTCACGCTGACCGTCGTGATCACGCTCGCCATCGGCATCGGCGCCAACGCCGCCATGTTCGACCTGGTCGATGCGCTGCTCTTGCGGCCGCTTCCGGTTGGGCATCCGGAGCAGCTCGTCACGGTCGGCAATCCCTCCAAGGTCGGGTCTGAGTGGCACGGCTCGCCCATGGTCGACTACGTCTCGTATCCGGTCTACGCCGATTTGCGCGATCACGCGCGAACGCTCGCCGGGGTGTACGCCACGGGACAGACGGGAACCCTGGATATTGGCGCGCGCGATGGACAGGCCGATCATCCGGACGGCCGCTTTGTGACGGGCAACTTTTTCTCGGTGCTCCAGGTGACGCCGGTCCTGGGGCGCGCGTTCACCGCCGAAGAGGATCACGTCCCGTCGGGCGATCCCGTCGTCGTCATCAGCTACGATTATTGGCGGCGGCGATACGGCGCCCAGGCGTCAGCGTTAGGCACGACGATGCGCGTCAACGGGACACCGCTCACGATCATCGGCGTCGCGCCGCCCGGCTTCACCGGCGATATCGTGGGGCAGCCGACCGATGTGTGGATTCCGATGATGATGCGCCCGGCGATCGATCCGGCCGGTCTCGCCCTCGACGATCGCACATTCTCATGGCTCGCCGTCATGGGCCGGTTGGCGCCCGGCGCCACGCTCGCGCAGGCCCGAGCCGAGCTCCCCGTGCTCGAGGCGCGGTCCATCCGCGCGCACCTCAGCGGAGAGTCGCTGTCCGAGTTCGATCAAGACGTTCGCGCCGATCCGGTTCTCGTGAGCCCGGGCGCGCGCGGCTTCTCGAGATTCCGGCCGCTGTACGGCCCCGCGCTCATCGTCCTCATGGCCGCGGTGACGCTCATCGCGCTCGTCGTGTGCGCCAACGTCGCAAATCTGATGCTGGCGCGCGCCGCGGCGCGCGTGCGCGAGATGACGGTTCGTCTTGCGCTGGGCGCCGGGCGTCGCCGCCTGATGCAGCAATTGCTCACGGAAAGTTTTCTTCTCGCCGCCGCGGCCGGAGCACTGGGCCTGTTGGTCGCGACGTGGGGCAGCCGCCTTCTGTTAGGCGCCGCCTCCAGTGGCGACGTGCCGATCGCGCTCGACGTCGCCCCCGACGCCCGGCTCGTGGGCTTCACCTGCGCCATCACGCTCGTCTGCGTGTTGTTGTTCGGGTTGGCGCCCGCCCTGCGATCGACGCGCCTCGATCTCGGCTCGGCGCTCCGCGCGCAGGGGCGCGGCGTGTCGGGTAGCCGCGCACGGTTCGGGAGGCTGTCGCTCGGATCCGCGCTCGTCGTCGGCCAGGTCGCGCTCTCGACGCTGCTGCTCTTCGGCGCCGGCCTCCTCGTCCACAGCATCCGTCGCATCCTCACCGTGGATTTGGGATTCGATCGCGCCCACATCGTCACGGTCAAGGTGTCGATGAACCAGGCACACGCGAGCGGCAATGGCGTCATGGCATTTGCGCGCGGGCTGACGGACGAGTTGCGCGGCATGCCCGGCGTGCGCGCCGTGACGTACTCCGAAGAAGGATTGTTCAGCGGCGGCGAATCTGATGGACAAGTGACGATACCCGGATTCACCACCGCTGTGGATTCGCAGCTCTCCGTCCGCTACGACGTGGTCGGGCCGGGCTACGTGCGCGCCGTGGGAGGCCAGCTCGTTCGCGGCCGCGAGCTGGATGAGCGCGACGTCTCTGGAGCCGAGCATGCCGCCGTGATCAACGAGACGATGGCGCGCTATTACTATCGCGGCGCGGATCCCATCGGGTCGACGTTTCAGGTCGAGTCCATTCCGTTCACGATCGTCGGCATCGTGCACGACATGCAGGAACAGGATGTTCGTGATCGTCCCGTTAGGCGGGCATATCTCCCGGTCGCGCAGATGGGATCGCCGCCCAAGGTGCTCATCTACGAGGTGCGCGTGGCGGGCGCTCCCGAAGCGTACGTCGCTCCCATCCGCGCGTCGCTGCTCGCGCACCATCCGGGATTGCGCGACGCGATCAAACCCCTCGATGCGATGGTGCGCGAATCGGTTGGCCAGGACCTGTTGCTCACACGGGTGGTGACTGTGTTCGGCATCGCGGCGCTCCTGCTGTCGGCGATCGGGTTGTACGGCATCACGTCGTATTCGACATCGCGGCGCACGGGAGAATTCGGACTCCGCAGTGCGCTCGGCGCAGCGCCGCGCGATGTCGTGTCCATGGTACTCGGAGAAGCCGTGCGGCTCGCGGTGCTCGGCGTCGCCATCGGGTTGCCGGTGGGACTCATGGCAACGCGTCTCATTCGTTCGCAGGTGTTCGGCGTGGGCTCCTTGGACGCGATATCGATCGGCGCGGCCATGCTCGCACTCATCATCACGGCGCTCGTTGCGAGCTATCTCCCGGCTCGGCGTGCGTCGCGTATTGGACCGCTCGAGGCGTTGCGACACGAGTGAGGCGGGTGAGCCCCTGACCTGACCGCGCGCCGGTCTCCGGTGCGGACGCAGGCGTCCGGCATTCCCCATGACGCCTTTCGCGCGGCTTTGTCGCAATGGAGGAAGCAGGGCGCCGAGGCGATGCGCCCGCCCGCCTTCACTCCCACTCGAGGATCGGATCATGCGCGGCAGGATCCTGCAGTACAACGGCACCGACGGCACCGGCACCATCGCCGCCGACAATCAGCAGTACAAGTTCGACATTGGCATGTGGAAGAGCCCCACGGCGCCGACGGTCGGGAAGACGGTCGAGATCGTCGTTCAGGATTCGCAACTGAGCGCGGTGACGATCGTGCCCGACGACGTCCTGCTCCGCGAAAAGACGGCGGAGTTGGGCGGGAAGCTGAGCGGACTGGTGAGCAATCTGGGCAAGTCCGCGGGTACGCCTCCCGGCGCCTCGCCATCGTCGAGTGCTCACGCAGGCGGCGGAGCGGCGGTGATCCCCAGCGCGGCGCCCGGCCTCAATCTCGCCGCGAATCCGATCGTCCAGCGCTACGGTACGCTCACGCTCGGCGCATACGCGGTGTACCTCCTCGGGACGCTGGTGTTCAACGCCATCTCGATCACGTTTCTCGGCTCGAGCCAGGGCAAGCCGCTCTACGACGTCGCGAACCTGTTGAGCCAGATCGGGGGCGGCGGCGGGGTGAAGTTCATGCTGATCGTCGCGTACCTGAGCATCGCGGTGCCGCTCGTGTGGAAGGATCGCCGCGCGTGGCTCGCGCTGTGCGTGCCGCTGCTCGCTGTGTTAGGCGCGCTCTGGTCCGGCATCCACGCGATCAACAGCGCGGCCGGCGGGTTTGGCGGCGGCGCGGGCGGCGGGCCCGGCGTATCCGACCTGTTCAGCATCGGATTCGGATTCTATCTCTCATTGGCGGCGGGGCTGGTGCTGGCGTGGGCGGGCTTCCAGCGCTTCACGCGCAACGCCTGAGACGGAACCGCCTGCCTAACGGAGAGAATCGGGAAGAGAGAAGCGCGAGCGTCAGCGAGCGCTTCCCTCTTCCCCGGGTTTTTCTTCCGCACGCCGCGCGAGCGCCTGTTGCTCCAGCGCGGCGGCGCCCATCAAGCCCCCTAAGCCCATCGACTCGACCGCCGTGCTGGGCACCAGCATCAGCGCGCCTTTCTCCTTGAGCCCCTCGTACAGAATGTTCATGGCCCGCAGATGCAGCGCGGTTGGATTCTGCTGGTACGCCAGGGACGCCTTGTCGAACAACGCGGCAATTTCCACCTCGGCCTCGCCGAGTATGATGCGTGCGCGTTTCTCGCGCGTGGCCTGCGCTTCGCGCGACATCGCGTCCTGCAGCGTCGTGGGAATCACCACGTCGCGCATCTCGACCGCCTGCACTTCGATGCCCCAGGGCATGCAGCGCTGATCGATGAGATCCTGCAATTCCGTTTCGATTCGTTCACGGCCCCGCAGCAAGTCGGAGAGCGACGTCCGGCCAATGATGTCGCGCAGGGCCGTCTGCGCCGCCCAGCTCACGGCCTGGGGATAGTGCTGCACATCGAGTGCAGCCCGCTCCGGATAGTGCACCATCCAGAACAACACGGCATCGACGTTCACCGGAACGGTGTCCGATGTGAGCGTCTCCTCAGCCGCGAACGGCGTCGTGATCACGCGCTGATCGACCCACGCCGACACGTTGTCGACGAACGGCACGAGCCAGAAGAGTCCCGGCCCGCGCGTGCCGATGTAGTGGCCTAACCGGAGCACGACGGCGCGCTCCCAATGCTTCGCCACCTGCGGTGACATACCGACAACAAGACCGAGGACGGCACCCACGACGACGCCCGTCACACTGTTGAGCGCGGCAAGACTCAGCAGGCCGAGCCCGATCAGCGCCGACGCAAGCAGCACGGAGATGAAATTGGGCCGGCCGCCGGCCGGCACAGAGTCTGTCACGATCGGCAACGGGGACACAGCGCACCTTCCTATCCAGCACGACGGCGGGCAGTCTCGCCCTCCTTACTTCACAATGGAGGGTCCGCCGCAGCAGTCAAGCGGCGCCGGGAGTGCCGATCGTGGTTCGCGGTCACGACAACGGTAGCGCCTGCCGCGCGAACGTGGCGATGTCGATGTTCGATCCGCACACCATGACGCCAACGCGTTGCCCCTCGAGCCGTTCACGCAATGGTCCGGAGAGCGCCGCCGTGGCGGCGGCGCCGGCCGGTTCTACGGCGAGCTTCATGTCGGCGAACAGGAGACCCATGGCGCGGCGCATCTCGTCATCGCTGACTAACACGATGTCGTCCACGAATCGCCGCGCGATGCCGAACGTGTAGGGTAACGCATACGGCGGGGCGAGACTGTCGGCGATCGTGTCGACCTTCTCGAGGGACTGCGGCGAACCAGCAGCGAAGCTGCGGCGCATGCTGTCGGCACCCTCCGGTTCGACCCCGAATATTCTGCAGCGCGGCTGCAGCTGCTTCACCGCGCAGGCGATGCCGGCGATGAGTCCGCCGCCTCCGATCGGCACGATCACGGCGTCCAGGTCATCCACCTGCCGGCACCACTCGAGGCCGACGGTCGATGTGCCGAGCACCGTCAACTCACTCTCGAACGGATGAATGAACGTGCGGCCTTCCTCCGCTTCGATGCGTTTCACGGTGTCGAAGGCCTCGTGCACGCCGTCCGCCAACACGATCTCGCCGCCGTACGCACGGCACGACGCAACGCGCATGGGATTGGCGGTTTTCGTCATCACCACTTTCGCGCTGGTGCCGGCACTGCGCGCCGCGAACGCGACAGCGATCGCGTGATTCCCTGCGCTCACCGCGGTGACGCCCGCTCGTTTGGCCTGGTCGGACAACGCCATGGTGTTGAGCAACGCGCCGCGCGCCTTGAAGGTCCCGGTGTATTGAAACAGCTCGAGCTTGAGGAAGACGTGCGTCTTCGGGCCGGCGACGCGCGCGGCCGCGTCGCCGTGCCACTGCCATACGGGCGTTTCGCGGACGCGTTCGCCTAACTGTTCACGCGCCGCACGGATCTCCTGCAGCGAAGGAATGGCATCGGTCATGCGCACACGTTAGGTGCGCGCATGGCGCTGCGCAATCAGTGCGTGAGGCGCTCCGAGCGCGCGATGCGCCACCGTCCGCCACCCGATCGCACGAGGGCGTAGCGCTCCTCGAACTCGAGCGGCGGTTGATAGCCGGCGCTGTCCGATGTCGGGCGATATCGCTCGGCGACGAGATAGACCTGTACGGTGTCGCGCGCGAGCCGAAAGACCGGCGAGAATTGCACTTTGTAACCGGCTGCCTGCGCCGTACAGATGGGGGCCTCGCGCGGAGACGCCGGCGCGGCTCTGCACGATCCCTGGATCACTCCGCGCGATGCGAGCGCTCGCGCCACCGCGGGCGGGATGGTCTCCGAGGCTTCCGCGTTCCGATCGCGCGGAAGGACGGCGGGATCGAGGAGTAACACCAGCGGTGGCCCCAGATCGAACGCTCCGCCGAGTGCCGCGGTGTACGCCGCGGCCTGTTGGTCGGCGGGAAGCGTCTGCACCTCGAGCCCCGCGCCGCGATCGTTAGGCGAGCTCTTTCCGCCCTGGCCCGAGCACGCCGCGATCACGATCGCGGCGCATCCGGCCATGGCGTGACCGCACGCGCGCCGCGAGTGCGGGGCGGTCCGACGCGCGGCGCGCGTCGATCGCGTCACAACGTCCCTGCCACCGTGGTCGCGAGATTCACGAGATCAGCGTCGCCATTTGGCTGCATGCCATTGCAAAGTGCGTGCTGCCCTTCAGGACTTGGACCCACGAAGGCAAGCAACCGCGGCCGCTTACTTCTGGCGCGCGCTCGGGTGAAGGGCGACCCGAAGCGCGCCTCAGACCTCAGCGTTAGAAACCAAGCTTCACGTTGATGTCGACCAACACGTTCTTGGGTGCTTCGTCGAAGACCACGCGCTCCCGATCCGGACGGATGACGAGCCGCTCGATCGGACCGAGTCCATGGCCGTGTCCGCGGCTCCCGCGGCGGAAATACACCACGCGTGTGCCGTTGACCTCGTCCACGCGGACAACCTTGTACCCGTGATTGACGAGCACTTCGCGCGTGACATCGGTGGCGTGATCCATGGACACCATCTTCTTCGCCTGACCGGGCGGAATTTTGTCCTGGTGACCGCGACCCTGCGCGTGGGATGACGTACTGACTGTGGCGACGAGCGCCAACGCGATGACCGCGCTGCTGACCAACCAGAACCGTCGAGTCGACACGGGACCTCCTGACGAGAGCGAGACGTTGCCTGATCCACCTTGTCTGACGCCGCCAATCGGAGCGGCGCAACTCGCCGAGCTCGTCGAGATTAGATTTGTCTTGCCGCGAGTGGTTTCCCAGAGGAAGGCCGGCCCGGCGGGTTCAATTCCCACGAACGACCATGGGGGCCGGAACCACTGGCCGGGTTCAACTCCCGGGCGGCCCCTCGCTGCCTAACGCAGCACACCGGACACGAAGGCGGCGAGCGCACGGCCAAGAACGACGCGTGCATCGAGGGAGTCAGCGTAACGAACGGGGGGCGTGCGCGTATATTCCCCGGATCAGTTCGCCACATGCTCTCCGGCTTCCGAGGTCGATATGAAACGATCCGCTCGCATCGCCGTTGCCGTCGCGACGCCGATCGCCGTCGTGCTGGTGCTCCTTGCCGTCGTCCCCTTCCTGTTCCGCGACAAAATCGCACAGACCGCGCAACGCGCGGTGAACGAGAACGTCGATGCGCACGTGGCGTGGCAGAGCGTCGGCCTCTCCTTCTTTCAGCACTTCCCCAACCTCAGCCTCACGCTCGATGGGCTCACGATCGTCGGCGCGGGGCACTTCGAGGGCGACACGCTCGCCGCGGTCCCGCGCTTGCGCGTCGTACTCGACTTGGGCAGCGTCGTCGGCCATGTGCTGCGCAGCAAGCCGCTCGTCGTGCGCGCCGTGGAGCTCGACCAACCGAGCCTTCATCTGCTCGCGCTCGAGGACGGCACCGCCAACTGGAACATCACGAAGCCGGCGCCGGCCGCGCCGGCAACGCCTAACGCAAAACCGTTCGCGGTGAGCCTCCGCGACGTCGTCGTGACCGGCGCCCGCTTCGTGTTCGACGATCGCCACGCGAACCTGCGGGCCTCGCTCTCCGGCTACGACCAGTCGCTGAGCGGCGATCTGAGCCAGAGCCGCGTCGTGATCCACACCACAGCGAGCGCGGATACGGCGACCGTCATCTTCGCCGGCATCCCCTACCTCGACCGCGTGAGACTCGGCCTAACGACCGACATCGACGCCGACCTGGCCGCCAAGTCCTACACGCTCGGCACCTCCACGGTGAGGCTCAACGACCTCGCGCTCGGCGTGTCGGGCACGGTCAAGTCGTTAGGCAACGCGCTCGCGCTCGATCTCGCCCTCACGGCGCCGAGCACGAATTTTCGGAGCATCCTGTCGCTCGTGCCGGCGGTGTACGCGCACGACTTCGACAAGGTGCAAACGTCGGGCACCATTGCGGTGACGGGATGGGTCAAGGGCAACTACGGCGCGAATACGTTCCCATCGTTCGCCATCACCACCAAGGTGAACGACGCGGCGTTCAAGTACCCCGACCTGCCGCTCCCGGCGCGCTCGATCTTCGTCGACCTGTCCGCTGCCAATGCCGGCGGCAGCGCCGACAGCACGATCGTCACGCTCGACCGGTTTCACGTGGTGCTCGGAGCGAATCCCATCGACGCCCACATGCGGCTCCGGACGCCCGTGTCCGATCCGGATGTCGACGCGAGCGTCAGCGGGACTGTGGATCTCGCGGATCTCAAGCGCACCGTGAAGCTCCAGGGCATCGACCAGCTCGCCGGCACCGTCTCGGCGAACGCGGCCGTGAAGACGCGGATGTCGTATCTCACCAAGAAAGCCTACGACAAGGTCGCGGCCAGCGGGACCGTGACGGTGGGCGGCCTAACGGTGAAGGGCGCGGCCCTGCCGCGCCCGCTGGCCGTCCAGCAGGCGTCCCTCGCGCTGGCGCCGCAGCACGCCAAATTGAATGCGTTCACCGGGACGATCGGCAGCAGCGACATCCAGGCATCGGGCACGCTCGACAACCTCATCGCCTTTGCGCTCCACGGCGACACGCTGCACGGCACGGCCACCATCAAGAGCAAGCGATTCGATCTCAACGAGTGGAAGTCGGGCGGGTCCGTCGATGTCATCCCCGTGCCGCCCAAGATCGACTTCGCGCTCGACGCGACCGTGGGCCAGCTGCTGTACGAGAAACTGACGATGACCGATGCGCACGCGCGTCTCCGCATCGCCAACCAGCGCGCGACGCTCGAGCAATTCAAGACGAATACGCTAGGCGGGCAGGTGGCGGTCACGGGCTTCTACGAAACCACGCAGCCCGGGAAGCCGACCTTCGACGTGAACGCGAAGCTGACCAAGGTGGATGTGCCGTCGGCGTTCCAGGCGTTCACCACGGTGCAGATGCTGGCGCCGGTGGCGAAGTACGCGAGCGGTTCCGTCACCACCAACGTCCACCTCACGGGAGCGTTGGGCAAAGACATGATGCCGGCGTTCCCGACGTTGGGCGGCGCCGGAACGCTCGAGACGTCCGAGCTCGCGGTGCGCAACTTCCCCGCGCTCACCAAGCTCGCTCAGGCGACGAAGCTCGACATCCTCGACAATCCGACCCTCCAGGCGTTGCGCGCCGCGTTCACGATCGACAACGGCCGCCTAACGGTAAAGCCGTTCGACGTGAAGGTCGCGGGGATCACGGCGAACATCGCCGGATCCAACGGACTCGACCAATCGCTGCAGTACACTCTGGGCCTTCGCGTCCCGCGCTCGCTCTTCGGCGGCGCGGCGAACCAGGCGCTCGCCGGTCTCTCATCCAAGGCCAGCCAGGCGGGCATCGACCTCGCCGCCGCGCCGGAAATTCCGCTCGCGGTACAAGTCGGCGGCACGGTGACTAACCCAAGCGTCAAGCTCGATCTCGCGAGCGCCGGGTCATCGGTGAAAGCCGCCGCCCAACAGGCCGTCACGCAGCAGGCGTCGGCCGCCGCAACGCAGCTCGTGGCGGAAGCCCAGCAACGCGCCGCCGCCATCGTGCAGAGTGCACAGGCGCTGGCCGACACCGTGAAGCAGACCGGCTATCGACAGGCCGATTCGTTGACCGCCAAGGCCGGTGACAATCCCTTGATGCAAGTGGCCGCGAAAGCTGCCGCGGATAAACTGCGCAAGCAGTCCGACGACAAGTCCGCCGCGATCGTGCGCGCAGCGAATCAGCGGGCAGACGGTTTGGTCGCCGCCGCTCGCGCGCAGGCGGCCAAGGCCGGGGCCAAGCCGTAACGCCAATGGAGCAGTTCCTCTCGAGCCTTGCTCTGATCGGCATCGTGCTGATCGCCGCGGCGTTGCTCTCCAGCGTGCTCGAGCGCGCTGGAATACCCATCGCCGCGGTGTTCCTCGGCCTCGGGGCGCTGCTCGGACCGCTCGGGCTCGGACTCTTCGACGTCGGATTCCACTCGGCGACGCTGCACGTTCTGGCAACGCTTGGGCTGGCGCTGGTGCTGTTCAGCGACGCGGTGACGGTGCGCATCTCCGAGTTGCGCGCGCAACGCGCCGTGGTCTGGCGCGTGCTGGGACCGGGCACGCTCATCCCGGCCATCCTCATTGCCGCCGCCGCATGGCTTCTGTTAGGCGTACCCGCCGCCGGCGCGGCGATCCTGGGCGCCGCGCTGGCATCCACCGACCCGATCCTGTTGCGGGGCGTGCTGCGCTCCCCCGCGCTTCCCGGCCCGGCGAAATTGGCGCTGCGCATCGAGACGGGCATGAACGATGTGGTACTGCTCCCCATTGTCATCCTCGCGATGCTCGTGCTGCGGGCGCCGCCGAGCGGTGTCGCCGCGCGGGACGTCGTGCGCAGCGTGCTGGGTCTGTTCCTGCTCGGCCCGTTGCTGGGCGCGGTGGTGGGTTGGACCGGCATCGCCGCGCTGGCTCGCGTGCGCGAGTCCGTCGGCGTGCGGCGCGACTACGAGTCGTTGTATGCCTTGGGACTCGCCTTCGGCGCCTACGCCGCCGCCGAAGCCGTCGGCGGGAGCGGATTCGTCGCAGCGTTCGTGGCCGGTCTCATGGTGGCGCTCCAGGATACCGAGTTGTGCGACTGCTTCCTCGAGTACGGCGAAGCGACCGCCGAGATGCTCCTTCTGCTCACC
The DNA here is from genome assembly GCA_035277485.1 of Gemmatimonadaceae bacterium. GTDB lineage: Bacteria > Gemmatimonadota > Gemmatimonadetes > Gemmatimonadales > Gemmatimonadaceae > JADGGM01. Next base: position 82,331 of record DATEKK010000155.1, on the reverse strand, counting down.
TTCGTCGCGTTAGGCACGTCGCTCATCTGGTCGGGGCTGATCGGCGTCGACTGGCGGCTGGCCGTGTTCGCGTGCGTGGCGCTGGCCGCGAGAACGGTGGTGCTCTATCCGATGCTGGCCGGTGCCGGCCTCGAGACGCGCGACCGCCGGCTCGTGGCGTTGTTCGGTGCGCGCGGACTCAGCTCGCTGCTGCTTGTGCTGCTTCCCGTCTTCGTCGGATTGCCGGGATCCGAGCGTCTGTTCGCCATCACCAGTTTTGTCGTGGTGTTGTCGGTGGTGCTGCACGGCGGCGGGATGGGGCTGTTCATCCGCCGCCATCGGGTGGCCGCCACGCCGGCTCCAGTCCTAACGGAGGCCGCGCCGCCGCTCGTCGCGGCGCCGCACCTGGACGAGGTCCCCGAGCGAATTACGATCGATGAGATGCAAGCGATGCGCGCGCGCGGAGAGCCGATCGTGGTCGTCGATGCGCGCGCCAACCGCGGCTACGACAGCGATACGATCACCGCGGCCGGCGCGGTGCGTGTGAGTCCCGACGACCCGGTGCGCGATGCGACCGCGCTCCGGCTGTCGCAGCAATCGACCCTCGTGATTTTCTGCGCCTGAGTGGACGAAGCCACGAGCGCCCGGGTGGCGCTCAAGCTGAGACGAGCGGGGTGGCCCAACGCCCGCGCGCTGCGGGGCGGGTGGCAGGCGTGGAAGCGTGCCGGATTGGCCACCCAACCGAAGGCGGCTTGATCGCTCTTAAATTAGGCTTATACATTTATTACATTACGTCAAATAATTAACCACACGGCCATGAAACCCAAACGCACGCCGGGTTCTGCCCGTGTCCGCGAGCCGATCCAGATCTACCTGACGGCGGACGAACGCGACTTGCTCGACTCGATTGCGGCGGAGACGCGGCTGCCGCGTGCCGAGATCCTGAGGCGCGGACTCAAGATGTTCGCCGCGGACCGAGCCGGCGACTTGGGCCCAATGCAGCGCCTCATGGAGTCGCTTCAGGACGCCAAATGGCCGTCGGACGTTGCGCGCGAACACGACGCCCATCTCGCGAGAGCGCACGTCGATCGCCACGACACGTGAGCCGCGCGGTATTCCTCGACACGTCGGGCTGGTTTGCCGCGGTCAACCGGCGCGAGTACCACCATGCCCAAGTGGTTGCGGCGTACGCTGACCTCGTCCAACGCCGCGTGTTGCTCATCACCACCAATTTGGTGGTGGCCGAGATGCACACGCTGATCGTTCGCCATCGTGGGGCAGAGGCCGGATGCGCACTCCTCGATGCGATCTATGCCGATCCGGCGTATCGTGTGATCGAATCCACGCGGGTGCTCGAGTCCGCGGCCACGGACCGCTGGCTCCGGCCATTTCAGAATCAGCGGTTTAGCCTAACCGACGCGGTGAGCTTCGAGACCATGCGATCGGAAGGGGTGGACGAGGCGCTCGGATTGGACCATCACTTCGAGGTCGCGGGGTATCGGCTGCTGCCGCACTCCACGTCGCCCGCGACGAAGCGAGGCCGTGCGAAGCGCGGCGGATAGCGGCAGCGACGGCCCCGGTTGAGCGGCGGGCTCAGGTGTGGCATATTGATGCCGGCCCTCCTAACGCAGCGACAGCTGTGGAGCGCTAACCAACCGTCCGCTCGTGTGCGATCACCTCTGCCTCGGAGTCTGCTGTCATGGGTTGCCGCCTCTCCACTCGTGTCTCGGTGCGTTCGTTCGCCGTGGCGTGCTCGCTGATGTTCGCCACGCTCACGCTCGCGTGTTCGCCGCACGACAAACCCGCGGTGACCGATACGACGAGCAGCGTCGCCGCGGGCTCACTCGCCGATAGTGCCGCGCCAGCGTCCGTGCAAGGCACCGTCCACCTGGAAGTCATCGGTGGACTTCTCGCCGGTTCCTATGACGCGACGATGAAAGACGGGGGCTGCAGTTACGGCCTGGCGGGCGCCACGGCGTGGGGCAACCAGTATTCGGTCGACGCCAAAGACCCGAAAACCTTCAGCAGCCTGCAACTGATCGTTCCCGACACCAAAGCGGCTGCCGCAGGCACTCAGGTGTTCGAGCTCACGGCCGGCTTTGGTCCCCTCTTCGGCAACGGCGCCACGAGATACGACGTGAACACGCTGCCCACTGCAGGTGCCAAGTCCGGCAGCGGAACGGTTAGCGTGGACGACAAGGGCAAGACCGGAAAGGTGACGTTCGATGTGAAGACGGCCGAAGGGGTCGCGCTCAAGGGCACGATCGTGTGCAACTCGGTGATGCGCGCCTCCTAGGCGCGCATCACGTCGTTCCGTTAGTCCGCCGGCTTACAGCGCCTTGAGCAATCGGTAGGTGAACTCGAGCTGATCGTAGAACGCGTGGACGCTGATGCGCTCGTTCAATCCGTGTGCGCGCGTGTCTTCGTCGTTGTTGGGGTCGACGAACAATCCGCTCAGGCCATACACGGGCATCCCGGCGTTGCGCAGAAAGAGACCGTCGGTTGCTCCGGTCTCCATTTCCGGAACGATGGGCAGCGCGCCCCACATCGACGCAGTCACTTGTTCGAGTGACCGCTCGAGCGCGGCCGGCAGGGGCGAGGGCGGACTCGCGATCGCCGTGTCCGCCGGCTCCACCTGGATCGCGCTGTCCGCCACGATGCGCCGGATGGTTTGTTCGACCTTCAGCGGATCGCTGCCAGGCATCATCCGGCAATTCACGGTGGCCGTCGCGCTCTGCGGCAGCGCATTCACGGCGTGGCCGCCGGAGATGAGCGTCGCGACACACGTGGTGCGCAGTTCCGCGTTGTAGAACGCCGAGCGCGCCGCGAGTCGCGCGGCTGCCGCGCTGTCGGGGGTGTCCGCCGCGCTCACCGCGCGCATGTCGGACGCGAGTTCGCCCGGCACCAGTGCCGCCGTGCGCGAGAAATATGCGCGCGTGACGGCGTTCGTCTCGAACGGAAACGCGTACCCGGACACCCTGCCTAACGCCGCGGCGAGCTCGTAGATCGCGTTGTCGGCGCGCGGGAGGGAGCTGTGGCCGCCCGGGTTGTGCGCGGTGAGCCTGACGGAATGGAACACCTTCTCCGCCGCCTGCACGTCCATCGCAATCGGTTTGCCGTCGCGCAGCTCGCCGCCGCCGGCGTCCGCGTTGAGGACGTACTGCGCACGGATCGCATCGCGGTCGTGCGCGAGGAGCCATTCGATGCCGTTGTATCCGCCGCCGCCTTCCTCGCCTGCCGTGAGCGCCAGGATGATGTCGCCCGCGGGCACGATCTTCTCCTGCTTCATGCGCAACAGCGCGGCGACCCAGCTCGCGTCACCGTTTTTCATGTCGAGCGTACCGCGGCCATAGAAGTGGCCGTCGCGCTCGGTGAGCGTGAACGGATTCAACACCCAGTCCGAAGGCTTTGCCTCGACGACGTCGATGTGCCCGATGAGGAGAATCGGGGCGCGGGCACCGCGCCCGCGGTAACGGACGAGGAGATTCTTGTCCTTGGCATCGCGGCCCGTGTCGGGACCCACGACCTGCACATCGGCGGCCGGAAAGCCGGCCGCGCGAAAGCGCGCGGCGAGCGACTCGGCGAGTTTCGTCGTGCTGCCGATCGAGTACTCGGTATTGGTCTCCACCATCTCCTTCAGCAGCGCTCGGCCGAGGGACTGGTATGGCGTGAGCGACGATTGTTGGGCGAGGGCCGCGGCGGGAAGCGCGAGCAGCGCGGCGGACACGAGCGCGGGAACCGCGCGGCGACGGATGCGGGTGGCCATGGGCGGCGATGTTACTCGGACGCCCGTGCGCCCGCCAGACCCGGGACCGGCCGTCACAATCGCGCCGGATCGCCGTGTGCTGTATCTTAGCGGGCGCGCATCGCCCGCCTCCCAATCGCCCGCTTCGTCTCCGCCGCACAGCGAACCCTCGCCGGTCCCGCGCGACAGGATGAGATGACCACCGACATCGCTCGCCTAACTGCAACACTCGCCGACCGGTACGTCATCGAGCACGAGCTCGGCGCCGGCGGCATGGCCACGGTGTATCTGGCGCATGACGTCAAGCACGACCGACACGTCGCGGTCAAAGTGCTGCGCCCCGAGCTCGCGGCCGTGATCGGACCGGGGCCGGCGTTCAGCGTGACGAAGCTCGAGCCGCTATTCGATGCGACGGCATTCGGATACGTGGGGTATCACTGGGCGTTCGATGCGACACACGATGGGAAGTTCGTCTATCTCGGCGCTGCCGGCGCGGCGCGCCCCGGCCCAACCCGGCTCGTGGAGGTCGACAACTGGTTCACCGACTTGCGCGCGCGGCTCCAGCAGTGATCGGCGCGCGCCTCGCGCGCAATACCGGAGCACGACATCGTTTGCCGGTCGCCTAGGACGCACCTTCGTTAGGCGCCTGCCTTACGCGACTCCCGCGAATACCTCGGCGAGGTCGATCGAGACGACACGATCGAGGCTTGGCGGGCGCCACCGGATCACGTCGCGCGCCACCTCGTGCACACCGCCCGGCCGCCACACTTCTGCGCTCGCGTCACGACAATCGAGAAGCCACACCTGCGGAACGCCGAGCGCGAAGTACGCATCACGCTTGAATTCCCGGTCGTACATGCGAGACGATGGGCTCAAGACCTCGATCGCCAGCCAGTGCTCGGTGATCTTGGCCCACTCAGTATTAGGGTTGAACCGCGACGGATACACCAAGACATCAGGCTGGAGTTGCGTATCCGGCGGCATGCAGATCGCGCCCGGCCCTACAACGTGCGCGTACCCGGGCGATTGCAGGGCGATCGAGAGACGCACTTGCATGCGGCTCGCGACGATCTGATGTGCGGGGCTGGGTGCGGGAGTCACGAGCAGCAGGCCATCCAACAGCTCGTAGCGGTTTCCGTCGTCCGGAAACCGATCGAGATCGTCCACTGTGTAACGCGGGACGCTGAAGGCCATAACCATACGATAGCTCCTCGGCTTCGCGGATGTCCACTCGGCATCCGTGCAAATTGCTTGGTCAACCGAGCGATCCATCATCGAACGATTTCTCGCGGTAGCGTCTCAGTGCACGAAGCGGATCTCTTGTCGCGCCGGCAACGCGCCATTTGCGGTGCGGACCTCGAGCACCGCGGTTCCTGTGTCGGGCTCCTCGACGAGGAAGTCGTACGTCTCGCCGATCGACACCGGCTGCCGCGCCGCCGTCGGGATGCGCAACGAGGCGTCGACCGGGTACGCATCCTTGGCGATGGGCGTCCAGGTGAGCGCCGCGCCACGCCTAACGAGCTCGAACCGGATCAACGGGTTGATGATCGTCATGTTCATGAGCCGGAACCGGTACGGCGTGCCAGTGCGTAACACCAACGCGCTGTCCGTCGGACCGGCGTTCATGATCAGCTTGCCGGACATCACATCGCCCACGATAAACACGCGATCTCGCTCCGGATTCCAGACGGCAGCCGTGTCGAGCACGATGAGTGGGCCGTACATCCCGTTGGTCTGCTGATACGCAGCGTTGAAATGTGTGTGATACATGTAGCTGCCGGCGCGTCGCGGCGTGACGAAGACGGCGAGCGAATCGCCGGGAGGAATCGGCGGCTCCATGGCACCCGGCGTCCCGCTCATCCCAACCACACCATCGGCGGCCGACTCGACTTCCAATCCATGCCAGTGGACCTGTGTTGTTTGCGCTGCGTGGTTCACAATCCAGATGCGCGTGGGCTCGCCGAGATGGAGGATGATGGCTGGACCCAGCACGCTACTCGAGTCCACGTGGCCGTTGCCGTCATCAACGGAGTATTCGAATCGGCGCGTGCGATCGGTTGGCGCTGAATCGGATTCGATGAGAAAGCGAACGGTTCGCCGGGCCACATTGTCGGGGTGCCAGCCCGGCGGCGTGCGAATGAGAATGCCGAGCACGAGGCCGCCCATGTCCGTCATCTGTTCGGCATGGGTGGCAGCGTCGGCGGGATAGCCTTTCATCAGGTGTTCAAGCCGCAGCGCGGGCGGCTCGATCTTCGGCGCGAGCGCCGGGTCCGCCGAAAAATGAAAATTGATGTGACAGTGAAAGACCCAGCCGCCGGGGCGGTCCGCCAGCCACGCCATGTCCATGGTGGTGCCGGCGTGCACTAGCTCGGTTACCTCGTGGCGTTGCTGTGCAGGCCAGTACACCGTGTCGCGCTCGGCGTCGCCGCGTGCATCAACGCGGAAAAAGAACCCGTGCAGATGCATGGGATGCGGCTCGTCGCTGGCGTTGATGATGCGCCAGCGAACGGAGTCGCCCAGGTCGTAGGTGAGACGCTCGGTGTACGGCCAGGGCCGGCCGTTGATGGTGTAGATCGAGTTGACGTCACGCGGCGCGCTGTCGGCGGTCTGCGCTTCCCGCTCGATGACGAACACGCGATCGCGTGTCGGCTTCACGCCGGCGGGGTCGACAATGAGCGCGCCGTTGAGGTGCGAGTCGTCGCGCCAGCGTTGGCTGAAGCGCTCGCCGTGGGTGGCGGCCCAATAGTAATAGGTGCCGGCCGCATCGGCAGTGAACCGCGCCGTTCCCGTTTCGTTAGGCGCGATGGCGAGCGAATCGGGTGCCGCCTGGCGGCGGGCGGACAAACCGTGTACCACGAGCCGGGCGCCGGTGAGGTTCGTGATGTGCACGACGATCTGCGTACCGACGGGTGCGCGCAGCACCGGGCCGGGATCCTGGAGCGGCTTGCCCGCCTCCCCAAATGCCAGGATCTGGATGCCCGTGCCGTTGTGCTCGTACGGAAACCAGTCGCCCGGCTTCGCGACGAGGGACGCCACGAGCACGCCGTGCGTTAGGCGGCCGGCAGGCGCGAGATTGTCATTGAATTGAATGGTGGGCGGCACGCTGTGGGGCAGGCTCCCCACGGTCGTGCTCAGCCCGAGGCACGCCACAGCCGCTGCGAAGGAGAGTCGCATGAGACGGGGTCCACGAGGAAGCAGGTTTTTGCGGGGTGCGCAGTACTGTGGATCATCCGTTCCCGATTGTCAACACTTGGCGCGGAAGGAGGCCTACCGATACACGTCGAGGTCCCGCGCCACCACGAACGGTCCCGGGTACAACGCCCGCAGCAGGGCGTAGCTGCGCTCTGCGGCCGGCCCGTCCGGCCGCTGATGATAGAGAACGAGCAGCTTGGGCCGTGTCGCCTGCGCGATCTTCGCCAGATCCTCTACTGTCGTATGAAACTGCTTGAAGTACGACGTCGCGTCCGTCTCCAGCACGGACCCGCCCTCGTGCAGCAGCAGGTCGCACCCGTGACACTGGCCTAACACGCCGGAGGGCGGTCCCGTGTCGCCCGAGAGCACGATGTCCTTGTCCGGCGTCTGGATCCGGTAGCCGAATGCCTGCTTCACGACCCGTGATGCTCGAGAAAGGCGGTGACCGTGACGAGCGAATCCCGATACACCACACCAGGCCCGATCTCGTGCACGCGCACCACAGGCCCTGCCTCACCCTCGTGCTCTCCACCGCGGCCAGTGCGTACCGCGATGTCCTCGGCGTACGCGGCGATGAGGTGATCGGTCATCTGCCGCAGTCCGGTGGGACCGTATACGTCGAGCGCTGTGTGCGGCGCTCGCTCGAGCGTCCACGACGTGAAGATGAGATCGGCGTAGCAGCGCGCCGGCGCGCCTTGCGCGCACAGCGGGGACGACAGCGCCGGCGCGAGGCCGAGCACGCCGATCGCGATCGTGCGCGCCGTCATCGCAACCAGTGAGCCACGCGGCGCCATGCTCGTCATCACGGGTCAGCGCGACTGTGCATCTAGCGCGCGGCTTTCATGCGCGCGCGCACGACCGCATCCCAGTTGGACACCACCACCAGCTCGCCGTCGTCGGCACTCTTGAGAAAAATGAAGTGTGTCCCGTCGGGCATGACATCGTAGTTGGCGTGCGGATTGCCGGCGAACACGTAGGTGTCCGTGAGCACCGAGTCGTGCCTAACGACAGAGAACGCCGGGCCGGGGCCCAGCGTCGCCGCCATCAGCATGCCGTCGCCGCGATAGAAGAGGCGCCGCCCGTCGCGCGACCACACGGGCTCGGCGCCGCCGTTCACCGACACCTGGACGCGCCCGCCCGGCCCCGGGAACGGCTGCACGACCACTTCGTTGCGTCCCGATTCGTCGGTGGTGAACGCAATCCATTTTCCGTTAGGCGAGATCCGCGGCATGATTTCGATCGCGCTCGGGTTGGCGGCGATCGGGTGCGGCGTCGTGTCGCCGGTCAGCGCCCGATAGTAGAGGTCGGCGCCCAACGTGTCGAGCTGGTACGCGATGTAGCGCGCATCGGGCGACATCACGCCCTCGTATACGTCGACGCGCTTGCCCAGCACGAGCGGCGTCGCATCGGCGCTCAGATCGGCAGGCCGCCAATAGATGCCCGTTCGACTCCCGCGATCCGAGCGATACAACACGCGCGTACCGTCGGGCGACCACTCGGGGCGCTCGTTCGCCGAGCCTTCGCTCGTTAGGCGGGTCAACGTGCCCGACGCCAGGTCGTCCAGCCAGATGTCGCGACGATCGCCCGCGCCGATGGTGATCGCCAAGCGCCGGCCGTCGGGCGAGAGCCGCGGAAACAAGTAGTCCCGCCGATCGGCGAGCAGCGTGCGCGTCGTCTCCCCGCGGCCGACCATCACCACCTGCGACAGCTGAGAGCCGGACTGGTAGACGAGCGTCCCGTGCGAGAGCGCAGCGCGCGCCAGCCCGGTGCTCAGATTGACCACGACGTTGTCCAACAACTGCACGGGCGCGCCGAGCAGCCGGCGCTTCGCGAGGTCGATGGGAACACCCATGATGGTGCCCGAGGTCGTGGCGTACACGAGGGTATTGTCCACTACGCCTAACGGCTGGAGCCCAGGCAGATCCAGAACGGTCGCCTGGCCCCCGGACATGGACGCAATCGCGATCCGGTTCGTCGACACGGTGGCCGACGTCGCACTCGTGTAGATGATGCAGCGCGCGGAGTCGATCACGAGCGGCGTTGCAGTGAACAGCTCTCCCTGCGGGCGTCCGGTGCCGCCGCCGAACTCGCGCGCCTGACCGCCGGCCTCGGGCATCAGATAGAGCGAGCGATTGCCGGACAGCACGATCACGCCGGTGGTGGACCAGCTCGCGCCGGCGAACGTGCCGGGCGCACTGCCCAGCACCTGCGGATCGCCGCCGTCGAGCGAGACCTTGTAGAGCTGGTTGCCGCGAATGAACAGGACCCATCGGCCATCGGGGGAAAACGTCGGCTGGCCTGCGTCTTCGGTGCCGGGCAATGGACGCGACGCAATGTCATCGAGTGGTCGCAGGACCAGCTGCTCGTGCCGGCCGCTGCCCTGCGCCGCATACAGCAGCGTGCGCCCGTCCGGCGAGACGTTCAGCATGTTGAGCCCAAGCACGTTCGTGCGCGCGGTGGGCGATGCCGGCAGCGTGAAGCGGATGACCGCCGGCGGGTCGTCAGGCGCGGGACGCCGCCCCAACACCGCGAACGCCACCGCCGCGATCGCGGCCGCGGCGAAACCCAGCACGAGGGGGTCCCGAAACCGCGCGCCTAACGGAACGCGCGCGCGGCCGGTGAGCGCCCCCGCAGGGGCCCCGGTGCGCCGCGAGCCCGGCGCGGCGCCCGTCGCGTGCAGTGCGTCCGCGAACTGCGCCGCCGTGGCGAACCGGTCGGCGGGCAGCTTCTCGAGCGCCGTGAGCACCGCCTGTTCGACCGCCGGTGGAACGGTGTCGCGCTGCGGGAAAATCGGGCGTGGCCGTTCGGTCATCACCTTCGCCACGATCGCCTGCGCGGTGCTGCCGCTGAACGGCGGATCACCCGTCAGCATCTCGTACGTCGTCGCGCCTAACGCATACACGTCGGCGCGGGCGGTGATGTCCCGCTCGCCCATCGCCTGCTCGGGCGCCATGTAGGTCGGGGTGCCCAAGCTCATTCCCGTCTCGGTCATGCGGCCGCCGCCGCCCCTGCTCGCGGCCAACGCAATGCCGAAGTCCGCCACCAGCGCCGAACCATCGTGCAGCAAAATGTTCTCGGGTTTGATGTCGCGGTGGATCACGCCGTGGCGGTGCGCGTAGTCCAGCGCGCTCGCAACCTCGCTCGCGATCTGCACCGCCTCCGGGATCGGGAGCTGCTTCTCGCGCTTCAACCGGTCGCGCAGCGACTCGCCGTCCACGTAAGGCATGACATAGTACGCGGTGCCGTCGACTTCACCGCTGTCGATGAGACCGAGGATGTGCGGGTGCTGCAGCGTCGCGATGGTCTTGATCTCGCGCAGAAAGCGTTCGGCGCCGATGACCGCGGCGAGATCCGGCCGAAGGACCTTGACGGCAACCTTGCGGTCGTGTTTCCGGTCGTGGGCCAGGTACACCGTGGCCATGCCGCCCTGTCCGAGCTCGCGCTCGATCCGGTAACTGCCTCCGAGTGCGGCGGCGAGAGTGTCGGTCACGTTGTGGGGAAACCCGGTTGCGATGCGGACACCAGCGGGATCGCGTCAATGTGGTGCATTCGGGACCGGCCGGAAAGGTGTGGTGTTTTCTAACGGGCGGCGATGGCGCGGAGAACGGCCGGCTTCGCCACGGCAAACCGCGACCGACCTTCGCGCCGGATCGCGCCGGCCGCAACGAGCGCGGCGAGCGACCGCACGACCACCTCCCTCGCGGTGTCCAGCTCGTCGGCCAGCGCGGCCTGCGACCGTCCGAGTGTAAAGTCCGCGCGCGGCGACGCCTCGGCGCGTGCAAGCACGTGACGCGCCACCCGAACGAGCACCGTCGTGGCGGTGAGCTCATCAATTCGGCGCAAGAGACTGCGCGCCCGCGTCGCCAGACGTCGCATCGCGTAGCGCGCGAACTCGGGCTCCTCGCGCACGAGGCGGTCCACCGCGTCGCGAGAGAGATGCGCGCAGCGCGTGGCTTCGACGGCCACCGCCGTGGCGGGGAACGGGCCACCGCCTAACACTGGAATCTCGCCTAACACGCCGCCGGCCTCTTCATCGTGCAAGCGGCGAGTCCGTGCGCCCGTCAGGCGCGACACGCGCACGCGTCCGGACAACACGATGTACAGACCGTCGGCATCATCGCCGGCACGGTACAGTACGCGGTTGGGCGGATACCGGCGCTCGGTGGCGAGCGACGCGATCCGCGCGAGGCCCTGCTCCGACATCGCGTCCAATGCCGCCACGCTATCGCGCAAATCGCGCGAGGAGATCATAGTCACCGCCTGTCGCAACATGGAACCGCGGTTCCGGCGGGGGCCGGCCTCGTGGGCACAATGTATATGCGCAGGTCGGGCGTGTGCCCGATCACGATCCAAGCCACGGAGCCGCCATGCGCCATCGCACGTTCCTTCCCCTGCTGCTGCTTGTCCTGTCCGTGTCCGCCCGGCGCGCGACGGCGCAGCATTCCCACGCCGGCATGGACAGCGCATCGCACGACTCTGCATACGCCGCCATGCAGGAGCGCGGCCGCGTGGTCATGGGTGTCGATCAGTACACATCCACCCACCGCTTCGACGACCTGCCCAACGGAGGCCGGATCACGCTCGTGCGCAACGTGGATGATACCGCGGGTGCCGCGCGCATTCGGCAGCACCTGCGCGCGATCGCCGCCGAATTCGAGGCCGGCGACTTCACATCGCCCGCATCCGTCCACTTCAAAGACGTACCCGGCACGCGTGTGATGGCCGACAAGCGGGCGGCGATCGACTACTCGGTGCGCCCGCTCCCACGTGGCGCCGAGTTGACGATCCACACCGCGGATCCCGACGCCATTCGCGCGATCCACGAGTTCCTTGCGTTTCAGCGAGCGGAGCATCACGCGCCGCATTAGCTCGCGGCGCGATGGACCTCTCTCGCGACGGTCGATGCACGCCGATATGATTGCGCCAGCCGATCGCTGCGTCCAATCATGTCCACTCGATATCGCGCTATCCTGCTCGTGTCTGCGCTGCTGCTCGGCAGTGCCTGCCGCCTCGCGCGCGCGCAGGACTCCCTCGCCTACCGGGATGCGTCGCTGCCGGTCGACGCGCGCGTGCGCGATCTGTTAGGCCGCATGACGCTCGAGGAGAAATTTTGGCAATTGTACATGATCCCGGGCGACCTGGACGACAGCACGCATGATTTCTCGCACGGGATCTTCGGCTTGCAGGTGGATCCCAAGCGCGCCGCGCTCCCGCCGAAACCGCCCGTGGCCGCGCCGCTCGAACACACCGTGCGCGCCGGCGACGGCGCCGCGCGGCCGTCTCCTGCGCCGAGCGCCAATGATCGCGCCGCGGCCGCTGCGCGAGCGGACGCCGAGCGTATCGACGCGGTCCAGCGCTACTTCGTTGAACACACCCGACTCGGCATCCCCATCGTTCCGTTCGAGGAAGGCGTGCACGGCCTCGTGCGCGACGGCGCCACCGACTTCCCGGCCGCGATCGCGCTCGCCGCGACGTTCGACACGTCGCTCGTTAGGCAGGTGTCGGTCGCGATCGCCGGCGAGACGGTGAGCCGGGGCATCCGGCAACTGTTGTCGCCCGTGGCGAACGTCGCGACCGATGTGCGGTGGGGCCGCGTCGAGGAGACCTTCGGCGAAGATCCGTTCCTCGCGGCGCAGATGACCGGCGTCTACGTTGATGCCCTCGAGCATGCGGGTGTCGTCGCGACGCCCAAGCACTTCGTCGCGAATGTCGGCGCTGGAGGACGCGACAGCTATCCCGTCGATGTCGGACCGCGCACGCTCGCGGAGACGTACTTTCCGCCGTTCCGCGCCGCGCTCGCGCATGGGGCGCAATCGATCATGACGGCATACAACTCGGTGGGCGGTGTGCCGGCTACGCAGAACCATGAGCTGCTGACCGACGTGCTGCGGCACGAGTGGGGATTCAGCGGCTTCGTGATCTCCGATGCCGCGGCCACCGGCGGCGCAACGGTGCTCCACCATACCGAGCCGAACACGCCCGTCGCCGCGCGCGACGCCTTCGAGGCGGGCCTCGACGTCGTCTTCCAGTCATCGTGGCCGCAGTACCGCCCGTACTGGCGCGCCTTCGCCGATTCGCTCATTCCCGTGGCCGTGATCGACAGCGCCGTCGCCAGCGTGCTGCGCGCCAAATTTGCGCTCGGCTTGTTCGACCACCCGTACGCCGACCCCGATCGCGCCGCGCGCGAAGCCGGCGATGCGGCGCACCGCGCCGTGGCGCGACGCGCCGCGCGCGAGTCGCTCGTGCTGCTCGAGAATCGCAACCGCCTGCTTCCGTTAGGCAAGAACCTCCGCCGCGTGGCCGTGATCGGCGTCGATGCAGCCGAGGCCCGCACCGGCGGCTACAGCCCGCCGGGGGTTGCGCGCATCTCGATCCTGGATGGCATCCGCGCCGCTCTCCCGCGTGCGCACGTGACGTACGCGCCCGGGCCGGGACGTCTCTCGCCCGAGGTCGTGCCCGTGCCTGCGCTCGCGTTCGCGCCGCCCGCCGGCGACTCAGCCACGCGGGGCCTCCGCGCGGAATACTTCGACGACATCGATCTCGCCGGCACGCCGGCCGTGGTGCGCGCCGATTCGCAGGTGAATTTCGCGTGGACTCTCAATTCTCCGGCGCGCAGCCTTCCGTTCGATTGGTACTCGGCCCGCTGGACCGGAACCATCACCGTGCCGCGCGGCACGGCGGCCGCGACCCGGTTAGGCATCGTGGGCAACGATGGCTATCGGCTCTGGCTCGACGATAGGCTGCTCATCGATGATTGGCGCAAGCAGAGCGTCGGCACCACCGTGCGCCCGGTACTGTTGCGTCCCGGCGTGCGGCACAGCGTGCGGCTCGAGTACTTCGAGAGCACGGGCAACGCGCGGCTCGCGCTGGTCTGGAACGCGGGAGTGCCCAATCGGTGGCACCGGGACATCGACAGCGCGGTCGCCGCCGCGCGCCGCGCGCAGGTCGCGATCGTGGTCGCCGGCATCGAAGAAGGCGAATTCCGCGATCGCGCGATGCTCTCGCTGCCCGGCCACCAGGAGCAGTTGATCCGCGCCGTCGCCGCGACCGGCGCACCGGTGGTCGTCGTGCTCGTCGGCGGCAGCGCCATCACGATGCGCGATTGGCTCGATCAGGCGGGCGCGGTTCTCGACGTGTGGTACCCCGGCGAGCAAGGCGGGAACGCCGTCGCCGACGTGCTGTTTGGCGACGTCGGTCCCGCCGGCCGCCTCCCGATCACGTTCCCGATGGTCGAGGGCCAGCTTCCGTTAGTCTACGACCACTGGCCCACGGGCCGCGGCGACGACTACGTCGACCTCTCGGGACACGCACAGTTTCCATTCGGCTACGGTCTGTCCTACACGACGTTCGCGTATTCGGATCTGGCGATCACGCCGGACTCGATCGCCGCGGGCGGCGTCGCGCGCGTCACGTGCCGCGTGAAGAACACCGGCCAGCGCGCCGGTGACGAGGTCGTTCAGTTGTATCTGCACGAGGAGCTCGCGTCCGTAGTGCGCCCCGTAATTCAGCTGGCTGGGTTTGCACGCGTGCATCTCGCGCCGGGCGAGGAGCGCGAGGTGAGTTTCCCACTCGACGCGTCGCAACTCGCGATGCTGGACCCGTCGCTGCACCGCGTGGTCGAACCCGGGACGTATCGCGTCATGGTCGGCGCGTCGTCGGTGGACATCAGGCTCAGAGGCGCGCTCGTCGTCCGTTAGGCGCCCGACTCGCCCCTCAGCATTACGCGACCTGACCGGACACATCCGCCTCGACCTCTTCCCGAAGGCGCCCGGCCTCTCTGCGAGTGCCGGTCGCCCCAAGCGGCCAACGCGCGCTCAACTGGCCCTTGTCACGCCTGCCCGGACTTCGCAAGTTGAGGCTTGAGCCGCACGCACGACGCCGGTATCCGTGCGGCGAAGGAGCGGACCATGCGCATCCTCCCGACCGCCACGCATTCCGCCGTGATGCACCGTCTGTGCACCGCGGGATCGGTTGCAATCGTTTTCTGGATCGCCACCGGTCCGCCTCCACTCCCGGCACAAAGCGCGACGCCTCCCGGCTCGATCACAGCCGTCGTGCGCGACACGACCGGCGCCGGCATTGCCGGCGCCGAGCTCGCTGTCGCCGGCACGAGCATCCGAGGCTATACGGACGACGATGGGCATCTACACCTGGCTCCCGTCGTACCCGGCCCCGTGCGCCTAACGATACGCCGCCTCGGCTTCCGCCCAACGAGCGTCGATCTCACCGTCAACGCCAATCGCGCGACGATTGACACGGTACGGCTCGTCCAAGTCGCCCACCGCCTCGACGTCATCACGGTGCGTGGCACCATCCACGCCTACAGCTCACGCATGTTGGGCTTCTACGAGCGGCGCAGCCAGGGATTCGGGCACTTCTTCACGCGCGCGCAGATCGAAGACATCAACCCGTCGCACCTCACCGACCTGTTTCGCCGGATCCCAGGCATGCAGCTCGCGTCGACCAACGTGATCCAAAACGCGGTGCGTATGCGCGGCGCGCGGGACTGCCCTCCGCTGCTCTGGTTGGACGGCGCACCGGCCGCCGCGGCCGAGTACGACCTCGACACGATCGACCCGCTCTCGATCGAAGCCATGGAGGTGTACAGCGGTCCGTCCGAGGTACCGATCCAATTCAAGCCGCCGATGGATGTGCAGGCCTGCGGCGTCATCGTGATCTGGACGCGACAAGGCGAACCCCGCCACCCGTACGCCAAGGCGCCGGATCCCGACCAGATCGTGAAGATGCTCGATTCGTCGAAGGTCTATACGGCCGACCAGGTCGACACGCCGGCTCGTCAGGACACGACCGTGCACGTACAGCCGCTCTACCCGGAGGGCCTGTTCATGTCGGGCACGAGCGGCAAGGTGGTGGCCGAATTCGTCGTCGACACGTTGGGCTCGGTCGCGATGGGGACCTTCAGCGCCATCTCGTCCACCGATCCGGACTTCACCGTGTCCGTTAGGCGCGCGCTCCAGCACGCCGTGTACGTGCCGGCGGTGCGCAAGGGACGCAAGGTGCAGCAGGTGGTCGAGCAGCCGTTCACGTTCGTCGGCGACAGCGCCGCCGCGCGGAAGAGCGGACGTCCCTGAACGACGGGCAGAATCGGGTCGCGCCCTACCTGCCGCCCTTCCCGCCGACGCCGGCCCGCACCCGCTCGAAGCTGGCCGATCGCCGTCCCATTGAGAGCCGGGTAGCCTGGCCGAGATCATTGAGATCGAACGTCACGTACTGCGTTCCATAGTAGCGGTACCGCCATGTGACGCGGAACGTGTCGTCATGCCAGTACTCGAGATCGCCGACGAAGGCGAGGTTGCCGAGGCGCAGCACGAGATGCCCGTCTTCCATGGTGACCCGCGCGGCGCCGGCGAACGGATCCTCGTAGACGCCGGCGTACTCGGACAACGGATGCGGCACGCGACCAGTGCTGTCGCGGGTCGCCGCCAGCTTCTCCGCCGCCGCCTCGCCCGCCTTCTGCGCCCGCTGCGTCATCGCGAGCAGCGTGTCGCTGATGTTGCCGGGCGGGAGCCCGAGATAGGCGTTCAGCACCCGCTGGACGATCCCGAACCGTGCGTCGCTCTGATTCATGTTGGACAGCACCGCGACGCCTAACTGCGAGTCCGGTACGAGCGCAACGGCCGATGCCATCCCATCAATGTCGCCGGCGTGCCACACGAGCGTGTGCCCCGCATAGGTCTGGATGAAGAGCCCCAGGCCGTACGTGTAGAAAGTGCTCCCCGGAAGCCATGCGCGGATCTCGCGCCCCACGCCGATCGCCTGGATCAGCATCTGCGGCGTCTCCATGTCCCGGACGGTCGCCGAGTCGAGCACGGTCTTCCCCTCGTACCGACCGTCGGCCAAGAGCATCAACATCCAACGGCTCATGTCGTCGGCGCTGGAGTTGATCCCGCCGACCGGCGACATGATGTCCATGTTGTGCGCCCAGTACGGTTGGATCGCCACCACCTTTCCGTCCAAGAGTCCATGGGGCACGGCGACATCATTCGCTGCCGCGACCTCCGCCGCCGTGGTGACCGTGTGGTCCATGCCGAGCGGCGCGAAGACATGCTCGGCGATGTAGCGGTTCCATGTTTCGCCCGTAACGGCGGGAATGAATCGGCTGGCCGTGAGGTAGAGAATGTTGTTGTAGCAGAATTCCGCTCGGAACCCGTAGTCCGGCTGTTGGTAGCGCACGCGTGCGATCACGTCGCTGTCGTCCGATGTATACCACATGCCGGGATCGCAATAGCCGCTGCGGTGCGTGAGCAGATCGCGCAACGTGATCGATTGCGTCACGTAAGGGCTGCTCAGCTGGAACGGCTTGACGTAGTCCACGACGCGCGCGTCCCAGTCGAGCTTCCCGGCGGCGACGAGCGTGCCGAGGGCGGCGGCAGTGAAGGCCTTGGTGTTGGAGCCGATATCGAAGAGGGTTCCGCCATCCACCCGAGCGGGCTTGCCCATCTCGCGCACGCCGTAGCCTTTGGCGAGGACGACCTTGCCATCCTTGACGATCGCCACCGCGAGTCCGGGCACGTGCCACTGGTTCATGACATGCTGCACGTAGGCGTCGAAGTCCTTCATCTGCGCCGGCAGTTTACCGGGCGACTGTGACGAAGCCTGGGTTCCGAACAGTACGATTGCCGCGAGGGCCATGAGCCATTTCTTCATCACGCGATCCTGATCAGGGTACCGATGGGCCGACGGCGCCCAGTCGGCGCAGGGGTGAAGCCGGGTCGGCGAAATACACAACTGTGTACATTTTGACATTTGAGCCGGCCGAGCGCAAGCAGTCGGTGTGCCGGGCCATCATGCGTCCACCGATCCGAACGTCGCCATTTCCGTTAGGCACGCTGGCGTCGCGCGATCCAACTATCCGGTCCTGTCCGGCCTTGTCCCGCCCTGTCCGCCTTACAGGACTGTCAGCGAATCGGACTCCGTAGAGAGCGCGTCGAGATACTGCTGCATTTCGCGCACGCGCTTCTGGCCTTCGCGCTTCGCGGCGTCGCTCTGCAGCAGCTTCGGCATATCGGTCATTTGCTGCTTGATCACCGCCACCGCGTGCGGCAGGTCCGGTGTGAACTTTTCGCGTGACGTGAGCGAGATGATCCGCGCCACGTCGATCGCGCCCATGAAATCGAGGATGTCCGCATCGCGGAACAACACCGCGACACGGAGGGTGTCAGGCGGCCGGTAATACTGGTGGTGGTCGATGATCTCTTTCACCAGCGCCGACTTTTCCATCGGGAAGCCCGCATCGCGGAGCACGCTGTCCACGAGCTGGATCGACCGGTCGCCGTGGTCGACGCCGGGCACGGCGTAGGGCGGGATGCCGCCCATGTCGTGCAGGTACGCGGCCGCGTACAGCGCGTCGTCGTCTACCGTTAGGCCCTCGGCTTTGGCCAACATGAGCGTGGTTTCGTAGTCGCGGCGGCCGTGCGCCGGGCCCCACGCCGTGTGCTGCAGGTGCGCCTCGGCGAACGCGCGGATGTTGGCGCGCCACGGCGCCTCCGTGCCGGTGTCGGCCGGCGTTTGCCTAACGGACGAGGCGCGCCGCGCCGCCGGCCGCGCCGCCGCGAGGGTCGCGGCCGTCACGAGCAGAATCGGAAGAGCGACAGCTACCGCGGTACCGCGACGACGCCGGCCGGTGTCACGCATGGGGAGCTCGCGAGTGAAATTTGGAAGAACGGGCGGCCTCGGGCGTGTCGGGCCGCGGCGGCGAGTCCAGGCCGCCTTCGCCTAACGCTTGGGGCGCGCCGCCCGGCTGCCGCCGCGTGAACAGCCACAGGGCGTAGAGCGCGAGCGGCGGCACGCCCACCCAGAACGCGATCTGCCCCAGCGATGCCGACGCCGCGTACGTCACCTTTCCGAACTGCGTCACCGTGATGCGCAGGACCGTGTTGCTGAACGACGCCCCCACATTCGCGGTGTCTTTGGGGCTCGAGCTCACTCGCGAGATGGCCAGAATCGCCGGCGTCAACGTCACAGCCGCGAGTCCGACCCAGTAAACGACCCACGCGGCGATCACGTGCCCGGGCCGCCACCGCGACAAGAATGCCTTCATGACCGCCTCCCACCGAGACTGTCGCCTTGAAATTCAAACGATCGTTTAATACAATTGTTTGAATCCGCATGCCGGCCGAACGCTCGCTCCCCGCCGGCCTGGAGCTCCCCACGCCATGACTCGAAAACAGCTGGCCGCTGGAGGAGGCGCTGCCCTCCTCGGTGCCGCCATCATCGTGTACGTCGTAACCCGCCCGCCGGCAACGCTCGTGCTCACCGGCGTCGTCACCACCAACGACGTCATCGTCAGCCCGCAGGTGGGCGGACAGATCAGCCGTCTCGTCGTCGCCGAGGGCGACTCGGTGACGCAGAATCAGTTGCTGGCCGTCCTCGCGCCGGGCGAGCTCGCCGCCGATCAGAACTATTACGCGCAGAACGCACAAGCGCTCGCGTCGCAGGTGAACCAATCCGTCGCCGATCTGCACTATCAAGAAACGCAGGCGGACGAGCAGGTTCGTCAAACGGAAGCGACGCTCGCCGCCGCGATCGCCCAGGCCGCCATGGACTCTGCCACCATGGTCAACTCCAAGCAAGTCTACGATCGATACGGTCCCCTGCTCAGCGCCGGCGCCGTCTCGTCCCAGCAAGTCGACTCCGCTCGCACCCAATACACCGTCGCGCTCGCCCGGTTCGAGGCGTCATCGAGACAGGTGGAAGCGCAGCGCGCGGCCGTTGCAATGGCGCGGGCCGCTGAGGATCAAGTCCAGGCGAAGCGGAGCGCACTCGCCGGTGCACGGCAGGCTCAGGCCGCGGCGCAAGCTCAGACCCGCAAGGCGGACGTGCGACTCGCGTACGCCGAGCTGCACGCGCCGATGAGCGGAGTGGTGGACGTGCGCGCGGCGCGGACCGGCGAATACGTTGCCGCGGGCCAGCCGGTGCTCACGCTCGTCAATCCTGACAGCCTCTGGGTACGCGCCGACGTGGAGGAAACGTACATCGACCGCGTCCGGTTAGGCGATCACCTCACCGTGCGGCTGCCGTCGGGTGAGGAGCGCCGGGGCACCGTATTCTTTCGCGGTGTGGACGCCGACTTCGCGACGCAGCGCGATGTGAGTCGCACCAAGCGCGACATCAAGACGTTCGAGATCCGTCTCCGGGTGGACAACCGCGACCGGCGCCTCGCCAACGGCATGACCGCGTACGTGCTGCTGCCGCTCGATCCGACGCACGCGTCGTGAGCATTGCGATCGACGTCCGCGAGATCGTGAAGCGCTTCGGCGACTTCACCGCGGTCGACGGGATCTCGTTCGCCGTCGAGGATGGCGAGACGTTCGGGCTTCTCGGGCCTAACGGAGCCGGGAAGTCGACGCTCATCCGGATGCTCACCACGCTGCTCCTGCCCACGTCGGGCACCGCGATCGTGGCGAGTCAGGACATCGTCAAGGATGCCGATCGGGTGCGCCGCGCCATCGGCGTGATTCCGCAAGCGCTCACCAGCGACCTCGATCTCACCGCCGAAGAAAACCTGTTGATCTTCGCCAAGCTCTACGGCGTGCCGCGCGAGCGCCGGAAAACGCTCATCGCGGACTTGCTGGCGGCGGTGGAGCTGAGCCAGTGGGCGGACAAGCCGGTGAAGAACCTGTCCGGCGGCATGCGGCGCCGCGTCGAGATCGCGCGCGGACTGGTGCACGAGCCGCGCATTCTCTTCCTCGACGAGCCGACGACCGGGCTCGATCCAGTGTCGCGCACCTCGGTGTGGGAGATGTTGCGCACGATCAAGGCCGACCGCCGCCTAACGGTGCTGCTCACCACGCACTACATGGATGAGGCGGACAAGCTCTGCGACCGCATTGCGATCGTGGACCACGGCAAGCTCATGGCGCTCGACTCGCCCATGAAGCTCAAGGCGGCGATTCCGGGCGAGAACACGCTCGAGGCAAGCTTTGCCGATGCGCCCGCCGACTGGCGCGACCGGTTAGGCGCGTTGCCGGGCGTGGTGCGCGTCGAAGGCGAGGCGCCGGTGTTCCGGCTCGTGTCGACCAGCGGCCCCGAGACCACCAACGCGCTCATGTCGGCCGCCGCGCGCGCCGGCGTCACGATCGGCTCGCTCTCCGTGCAGAGCACGTCGCTGGACGACGTGTTCGTGCACTACACGGGGCACCAGTTGCGCGACGCGCTCCAGGAGCCCACGGCAGCCGATAGCCGCTTCATGATGAGGCGTTAGGCATGCAGCGGACCTGGGCCATCATCGAGCGCGACCTGCGCCGGTTCCGGCGCAGCCCGGCGCTCATCATCATGTCGCTGCTCATGCCGGTGGTCCAGCTGGTGGTACTCGGCTATGCGTTCGGCGGCAACGTGAAGCACCTCAAGGTGGCGCTGGTGGATCAGGACGGCGGCGTGCCCGCCGTCCGGCTGCACGAGCTCACCAATGCCGTGGCCGAGAACGCGCAAACGTTCGAGACGATCCCCTTCAGCGACCGCGGTGACGCGCTCACGGCGCTGCGCAACGGGCGTGTGAACGGCGTGCTCACCATCCCGCCGGGATTCTCGCGCCGCGTACTGGCGCACGACGATCCGCGCGTCGCGCTGATCGAGGACAATACCGACAACTTCGTGACGGCGGCGTTGTCCGGCACGTTCACCAGTCTGTTAGGCGCGTACGACCGGCCGCCACCGACGAGCGACCGCGTGTCGCGGGACCCGACGCTCGAGACGGTCGAGCTCTATCCGTACGTGCCGTACATCCAGTATCTGCTGCCCGGCTCGATCGTGATGTCGATCTTCATGATGGTGATGATCGGCGGGGGCATCATCTACATCGACGACAAGGCGCGCGGGCTGCACGAGGGCTATCTCGTCACGCCGATCACGCGACTCGAGCTCATCTTCGGATTCAACGCCGCCGGCGCGATCAAGGCGATCATCGCCGGCTCGGTGCTCATGACCATCGGATCGCTCATTGCCGGGATCCCCGATCCGTTCGCGCCGATCCGATTGATCAGGCTGTTCCTCGTGATCGCCGTTGCCTCGGTGGCATTGGTGAGCATGATGTTTCTGCTCATGGTGCGCATGAACGATCCGCTGCTGCCGCGCGCGTTGTTCGGCGTACTGAATACGCTGCTGTGGTTCCCGAGCGGCGCGATTTATCCGCAGCAAGCCTTCCCGAAGTGGATGCGCGCGCTGGCCACCGTGGATCCGTTCACGTACGCCGTGCATGCGCTCAA
Organism: Gemmatimonadaceae bacterium; assembly: GCA_035277485.1. Taxonomy (GTDB): domain Bacteria; phylum Gemmatimonadota; class Gemmatimonadetes; order Gemmatimonadales; family Gemmatimonadaceae; genus JADGGM01. Next base: position 60,191 of record DATEKK010000155.1, on the reverse strand, counting down.
GAGCCTGCTGCTCAAGAACACCGGCTTCGCGGCGATCTGGTTCGACTTGCTGTATCTCGCGGTGTTCTCGGTGCTGACGATGGTCGCGGCCACGCTGCTGTTCAAGCGGACGCTCTCGTGATCACGCGACGCCGGACGCCTAACGCACGCCGGCCGGACGCGGCGACGCGGCAGCGCCTGCTCGCGGCGGCGACACGGTTATTCGCCCAACACGGGTTCGGCGGCGTGAGCGTGCGCGACATCGCGCGCGCAGCCCGCGCGAACGTGGCCGCCGTCAATTATCACTTCGACGGGAAGCTCGGCCTCTATCGCGCGGTCGTGCACTCGGCGGTGCAGCAGATGCGGGCCGGCGATGCGGCGTTCCTCGTCGCCGGAAGCGATGCATCGCCTGAGGAGCAGCTGCGCACGTACGTCTCTGGCTACTTGCCGCGCATCGCATCGAGCGACGACCGAACGGCGTGGATTCACGACCTGATGCGGCACGAGACATCCGAGCCGACGCCGCTCGCGCCGTGGATCGCCGAGCACGGAATCATGCCGCGCTTCGAATACTTGTGCGGCGTGGTCGCGAAGCTACTGGAGTGCAAGCCGAGCGATAAACGCGTCGTGCGCTGCGTGATGAGCATCATGGCGCAGTGTCTGTTCTTTCGTCCCGACCGTTTCCGGACGGCGGCGTTCAAAGGCTGGCCTTTGTCCCACGCCGACCTCGCCGCCGTAGCCGAGCACATCGTCGAGTTCTCACTCGCGGGCATCAAGCGTATCGCGATGCGCCGTTAGGGATCGAGCGTCACCGCCGCCGGCCGCTTCTTCATCAGCGCTTCCACCTCGCCGATCTCGCGCGGCACGCCGCTCGAAATGCGCTCGAGTCCATTCGCCGTGATGATGTAGTCGTCCTCGATGCGCACGCCGATGTTCTGGTAACGCTCGACGACCGGCCTAACGCGCGCGATGAAGGCGCGATTGCGCGGCGTGTCGGGCAGCGCGTCGAGCGTGCGCGTCGTGATGTAGATGCCGGGCTCGATCGTAAACGCGTCGCCCACCTTGTACGTCCCATCGACGTAGTATTGCGCCGGATCGTGCACGGCGAGACCGAGTCCGTGGCTGATGCCGTGAATCATCCAGATGCTGACCTGCGTGCACGCTCGCGGATTCTTGGCACAGTCCACGTTGCCCGGCGGATCCAATTGCGCGTTCACGCTGTCGATGAGACCGAGCTTGGCGAGCCCGCGCGCGCGAACCGCAACCGACGAATCTTGTGCGGCCTGTGCGCTCGCGCCCGCCTTCGCCACGCGCTCCGCAGCCGCCTGCGCGTCGCGCACCAGCTGATAAATCGTGCGCTGCGCCGCCGTGAACACGCCGCTCACCGGCAGCGTGCGCGTGATGTCCGCCGCATATCCCTCGTATTGCGTGGCGGCGTCGATCACAACCACATCGCCGGGCCGGGCAACCGACGTGTCCTGCATGTAGTGCAGCTGCGTGCTGTTGAGACCCGCACCGACGATGGATCCGTACGCCGGGCGATCTCCGCCTAACCGCTTGAACGTGTACTCGGCGACGGCTTGCCACTCGTATTCGTGGTGCGGCTCCGGCGATTGCATGATTGCGCGATGTCCGGCGGCGCTGATCGCGGCGGCGCGACGCAGCAGCGCTATCTCGGCCGGCGACTTGCGCGCGCGGAGTTGGTCCACGATCGGTTCGGCGTCCTTCACCGTCATGGACGAATGCGCCGCTGCGAACGTCTTCATGAACTGCTGCCCGCGCGTGAGGCTGTCTTGTCTCGCAAAGTCGTCGTCCGCCACATCGCGGATCGCGTACACCGGCAGCCCGGTCGACGCGAGCGAATCCATCACCGGTGCCAGTGTCGTGAACGGGCGCGCCGTTAGGCCGTTGTCGCGCGCGATCGCCGCCGAGTCCGGCCGGAAGCCGTAGTAGAACGCAAGGTGCGGGTCGACCGGCGTGGTGAAGAGCGTCGTCGTTTGCCGGCCGCCGCGAATGACCATCACGAACGCCGCGTCGGGTTCCTGGAAGCCCGTGAGGTAGCGGAACGACGCCAGCTGATAGAACGGGCCGAAGTCGGTGATGGGTGTCCGCGCGCCGAACGCGATGACGATGCCGCTGTCGAGGCGCGCGGCGAGCGAATCGCGGCGCGCGGCGTACTCCGCTTGCGTGATCTGCGCGGGCGCGGCGACACCGGCCGCTGACACCACTGCGAGCGCGAGCGCGCCGCGTTGGGCAAGACGCATCAAGGCAGTGCGCACGAATTCCTCGACGAGAAAGTCACTGTGTTGGCGCGCGAGGCGCCGCGGTGGATGAGAGAATAGCGAACCGCCGGTAGTCGCGTAATGGCGACGGGAGTCGTCAGTACCGATAGATGAGCGTGGGTCCACCGAAGAACTCGACCTCGCCGTCTAACGTCGCGCCGAGCGATTGCGCGACGCGGATGGAACCCGCGTTTGCGGGACGGATCAAGCTGATGATGCTCGTGCGGCCGTGTACCTCGCGTGCGTACGCGAGTGCGGCGCCGGCGCCTTCGCGCGCGTATCCGCGTCCCCAATACGCTCGGCCCAAGGTGTATGCGATTTCGAATCCCGGCCATCCTTCCGGCTGCTGACATCCGATGCGGCCTATGAGCGCGCCGGTCGCGCGTTCTTCGACGGCCCACAGACCGTAGCCGAACAGCATCCAGTGTCCGAGGATCACGGCCATCTGCCGCCACGCTTCATCGCGCGACAGAGCATGACCGTCGCCGAGGTATTTGGTGACCTCCGGATCGCCGACGATGGTCGCGTATTCCTCGAGGTCGCGTTGCACGAACGCGCGCAGCACGAGCCGGTTGGTGGTGATCGTGGGAATCGTGATCATGTGCTTGCTCTTCGACGTTCGCGATATGAGAATGGTGTGCTGACGCCGGGTTGTCCGCCCGAGAGTACTGCCTGTCACCGGAGACGTCATGACGACAACGAGCCGCGCGAGCGGACCCCTTTCCGGCCCTCCTGCCGACGTCTTGTCTCCGTCATCAGGCGCCGCAGTACACGGTTTCTTCGGTCATCCGCGCGGTCTCTCGACCCTCTTTTTCACCGAGATGTGGGAGCGCTTCAGCTACTACGGAATGCGCGCGTTCCTGATTCTCTACATGGTGAAGGCTCTTGGCTTCGACGACAAGCATGCGGGTTCTGCCTACGGCACCTACGTCGCGAGCGTGTGGGGCGCGGCGATTTTCGGCGGCATCATCGCGGACCGATGGCTCGGGCAATATCGCAGCGTGCTGTATGGCGGCATCATTATCGCGCTTGGCCACTTCACGCTCGCGTTTCATCCGCTGCCTTTTTTCTATGCGGGACTGACGCTCATCGTCATCGGGACCGGCCTTCTGAAGCCCAACGTGAGCGGCATCGTCGGCGCCCTGTACGAGACCAACGATACGCGTCGTGACGCCGGGTTTTCGATCTTTTACATGGGCATCAACCTTGGTGCGACCATCGGCCCGCTCATCGCCGATTGGTTCGCTGAGCGAGTCAATTGGCATTTGGGATTCGCGTGCGCCGGCATCGGCATGACGTTCGGTCTCATTCAGTACGTTCGCGGACGGAAGTACCTCGAGCCGGCGATGGCGCGGCTGGATCAAGCGCGGAACGAAGCCCGGGCAGCGAAGCAGGCAGCGCGCGACCAAGTGAAAGCACCCGTATCGACAGAGCCAATGTTCTGGGGATTCACGCGCCCGGAATGGAAGCGACTCGCCGCGATGGGAGTGTTCTTTTGCTTCGCCGCCGTGTTCTGGGGTGCGTACGAACAGGCCGGCTCGACGCTCAATCTCTTTGCCGATCGATACACGCATCGCGTGATCTTGGGGTTCAACTTCCCCGCGGGATGGTTCCAGAGCGTGCAAGCGATCTGGGTGATCGTGTTGGCACCGGTCTTCGCGTGGATCTGGATCCGCCTCAAGCATCGCGAGCCGTCAACGCCGGCGAAGTTCGCGATCGGACTGATGTTTACTGGACTCGCCTTTGCGCTGCTCATGATTCCCGCGGTAGCGCTTCAGCGCACGCCAGGGATTCGCGTGAGCCCGATGTGGCTGGTCGGCTGTTACTTCATTGAGGAGTTAGGCGAGCTCTCCCTGTCGCCCGTGGGCCTATCCGTGTTCACCAAGTTGTCGCCGGCCAAGATCGTGGGCCTCATGTTAGGCGTTTGGTTTCTGGCCGATGCCGTGGGCAACAAGGTGGCCGGCTACGCCGCCGGCTTCATTTCGTCGGCGCCCTTGCCTGACCTGTTCGGCACCGTGGCGGCCGTGTGCCTGATCGCGTCGTTCATCGCGTTCCTGATGATCAAGCCGGTGAAGTCGCTCATGGGCGGGATTCACTAGGGCAAGGAAGCCGTCCGCGCGTATCCGCGCCGCGCAGGCCTAACGCGCCGTACCGGTCGTCAGCGCGCCGCGCGCCGCGGTGAGATCCTGTGTGTCGAGGAAGGGGACATCGCGGGTGGGCAGCTTCCAGACCGTGGCTCCGTTAGGCAGCGTCCAATGCAGCCGCACGAGCCGTCCGTCCGCCTTCGAGACCCAAGCGACCGTCGTCGGCGACTCCTGGACCACCAGGCACTCCACCTCGCCCGCCGCCGTGCGCAGCATGCGCTCGCCGGTCACGCGAAATTCCGCCATCCGCACGTGCGCATCCGGCGTCTCGCCGACCGGTAGGTGGAGCGTGCTGTCCAACGCCAGCGGGAACGCCGCCAGAAACGCCTCGGTCGTCATCCCGTGAAAAAACGCCGCGCCGAACGGAGCGTCGATGGCGCGCCGCCCCGAATCCGGCGACCACGCGGTGCCCGTCAACCGGCTGTCGTGAAACCGCACATCGTCCCCACGCGCACCGTTCGACTCGAACACGCGCATCGGCTCGAGCGTCGCGGCTGACACATCCATCGTGTCTGTTTCCGTCTGGCCACCGTCGTACGTGTAGTCTTGCGTTTCGCGGAACACCGCCACGTTGCTGTCGCGCGCGAGCTGAACGCGACGGATCAGCGTGCCAAAGACCCGTTGGGCACTGTCCTTCGGGACGAGAACAAGGGTGATGGAGTCCGCGTACGGATGGATGCGATCGACACGAAGCAACGGGCTTCCCGGCGTGATGGTCTGGGCCTGAGACGGCGACGCCGCGAGCATCGCGGCCAGACAGAACCACACCAAGCGCATGCAGGAGCTCCGAAGCGAAGGTCGTTCGTGGAGACCAATCAATCACCACAGCCGGCGCATTGTTCCGCCGGCGCACGAACCGTCACGACGCAAACCGCCTCCGAGACCGCTCCTTCGCCTTGCGCGCTTCCTCCTCCCGGTTGCGCGGCGGCGTCCGCACCTCGAGCGAATCGATGAGACGACGCGCCGTCGCGGTCACCTCGTCCACCGCGCGATGGAATGCCTCCTCGTTAGCACGCGACGGATGCGTGCTGCCGCTCAATTTGCGCACGAACTGCAGCGCCGAGGCACGGATCTCGTCATCCGTGGCAGGCGGCGCAAAGTTGGCCAGTGTCTTGATGTTTCGGCACATGAAAAATCTCCGGAAGGCGGGGCCGCCGGGCGATGGGCCGCAAGCGGTCAATTCCAAGCATACACAGGCGGCGGCGCGCCGGAACCCCTCGAGCAATGCCCGGCCGAGGCCGCCTGATCCAAGGAACCAACGGGTGCCGGGGCGGTTATTTTTAGCTAGGCTCGATGGCGCCGTGACACGGTAGACGCGCACGTGCTGTCGGGCCGGACCTTCAGCCTCCGAGGACACATGCGCACCCAACTGGTCAGCATCGCCGGCATTGCCGGAGCGATCGCGCTGGCGCTGGCCGTCACGCACACGGCTGGAGCCCAGGCGCCTAACGAAGCGGCCGCGGCCCAGCCGGCTGCCGCGCCGTACGCCGGAGATCACGCCATGGATCACTACAAGAAGCCGAGCGACGACGAGCTCCACAAACGTCTCACGCCCCTCGAGTTCGAGGTCACGCAGCACGCGTTCACCGAGACGCCGTTCCACAACGAGTACTGGGACAACCACCAGGCCGGCATCTACGTCGACATCGTCTCGGGCGAGCCGCTGTTCAGCTCCCTCGACAAGTTCGACTCGGGCACCGGGTGGCCAAGCTTCACCAAACCGCTCGACTCCAAAAACATCACCACCGATACCGACCGCTCGGCCTTCATGGTTCGGACGGAGGTCCGCTCGAAACACGCGAATTCCCATCTGGGCCACGTGTTCGATGACGGGCCAAAGCCCACCGGCCTGCGCTACTGTATGAATTCGGCGGCCATGCGCTTCGTGCCAGTCGACTCGCTCGAGGCCGAGGGCTACGGACAGTACCTGCCGATGTTCAAGAAGGCGGCAGCGGACTCCGCCAAGGCCCACAAGTAGCGTTAGTCGCTGCGCAACGCGGCCACCGGATCGAGCCGCGTTGCGCGCCGCGCCGGCACCCACGCCGAGAGCGCGGCAATGCTGCCCAGCGCGACCGCCACCCACACGAAGGTCACCGGGTCGTTCGGCTTGACCCCGAACAGCAGCGCCCCCATGAGGTGCGTGAGGCTCAGCGCACCGAGCACGCCCACGGCCAGCCCGATCGCCGCCAACACGAGTCCCCGATGAATAGCCATCGACAACACGGCCCCGCGCTGCGCGCCTAACGCCATCCGGATGCCGAACTCGTGGCGCCGCTGCTGGACTGTGTACGCGCCGAGGCCGTAGATCCCGATCATCGCCAACACGAGCCCGATGACGCCGAAGGCGGCGAACAACACTGTGTCGAGCCGCGTGTCGCCGACCGACGCGTGCACGAAATCGGTCATCGGTTTCACGTTTGCCAGCGCCTGCGCCGGATCGAGATCGCGCAAGGCGGCGCGCAGCGGCGCGGCAAGCGCGAGCGGATCGCCGGACGAACGCACGACGAACGTCATCCCCGTGTACGGGAACTGCTCGAGCGGCCGGTAGATCTCCATGTAGGGTTCGGTGCGCGGTCCGTCGTGATGGACATCGCCCGCCACACCGACAATGCGCACCGTGTACCAGCCATCCCATTCGTACTTGAGCTCGTGGCCCAACGCCGATCCGTTCGGCCAGAATGTGTGCGCGAGTGTGTGGCTCACCACGGCCACCTGCGCGGCGCCGCGCCGGTCGGCGGCCTCGAGGCCGCGTCCCTCCTCGATCGGGATTTCCATCGCGGCGAAATAGCCGGGCGTGATCGCGCGAAAATCGCCCACCGGCTCCTGGCCTAACGGCGGGACGGGCTGCCCGACCACGGTGAAGCTGCTCGCGGATCGCAGACCCGAGAGCGGCAACCAGCTGATGGATCCGACCGACCGCACGCCCGGCAGGGCCGCGATCCGCTGCTCGGCGCGCTCGAAGAAGCCGATCGCGGCCGCGGTGCTGTCGTACGCGTGTCCGTGCAGCACCACGCCGGCGGTGAGCACGTGCCCGGCGTCGAAGCCTAACGGAACGCGGCGGAGGTCGGCCAGGCTGCGCACCATGAGCCCCGCGCCGGCCAGCAGCACCACCGCCAGCGCGATCTCGACCACCACGAGCGCGGCGCGCAGCCGACCTGCGCGCCGGCTGCCGGCGCCGCCGCTCCGGCCGCCCTCGTTCATCGCGTCCTTCGGATCGTGCCGGGCGCTCTGCAGCGCCGGCGCCAATCCGAACGCGATGCCCGTGACCAACGCGACGAGAATGGCGAACACCAGCACGCGCGCATCGAGGCCGATACCGCTCACGGCCGCCGCGTCCAGCTTGGGCGGCACCATGCGACCGAGCACGCGCGTGCCCGCCCACGCGCCGGCCACGCCTAACGCAGCGCCGGCGAGCGCCAGCATCACGCTCTCGGTGAGCATCTGCAGGAGGATGCGCCTGGGCGCCGCGCCGAGCGCGACGCGCACGGCCATCTCGCGCCGCCGGTCGCCCGCGCGCGCCAGCATCAGGTTCGCGACGTTCGTGCACGCGATGAGCAACAGAAACCCCACCGCGCCGAGCAGCACGAGCAGCGGCGTCCGCGCGTTGCCAACCAGGTCATCGCGCAACGGGCTCGCCAGCGCGGTCCAGTTGGCATCCAACTCCGGCACGTCGATCGCGCGATGGCGCGCGATCGCTTTCATCTCGAGGTCCGCTTGCTGCCACGACACCCCGGGCTTGAGCCTCGCAAGTACCTGCAGGTAGCGTCCCGGCGCCGTGCGATCCTCGTTGCCGAATCGCATCGGCAGCCACAACGCCGCCGGCTCGAAGAACGCGAACCCCTTGGGCAGCACGCCCACCACGGTGACATCGTTGCCGTTGAGCTGCACCGTGCGGCCAACGATGTCGCGCCTGCCGCCGAAGTGCTGCTGCCAGAGTCCGTAGTCGAGCACAGCCACGCGCGCGGCACCCGCTTGATCATCCGCCTCGCCGTACAATCGGCCGAGCACCGGCTTCACGCCTAACATTGGCAGCAGCGCCGCGTTCGCGTAGCGCGCTTGCTCCGACACCGGATCTCCGCCCGGCGCCACGATCGTGACCCGCGCGCTGGCAAATGCCGCCATCGCGGAAAATGATCGTGCCTCGTCACGCCAATCGAGGAAGTTCGCCGGACCCGTCACGTTGTGCGACGCACCCACATCCGACATGTGATGCTCCCACAACATCACGAGACCGTTCGGATCGGCGTACGGCAGCGGTCGCAGCAAGACGGCGTCGACGACCGAAAAGATCGCGGTCGTGGCCCCGATGCCGAGCGCCAGCGTCGCGACCGACGCCGCCGTGAACACGCGCGCATGGAACAGCGATCGCGCGCCGTATCGCACATCCTGGCCGAGGTGGTCGAAGAATTGGCCGCGGTACTCGTCGCGCGCCGCATCGCGCCACCGTTCCCGTCCGCCGAACGCCACCAACGCTTGCCGCCGCGCCTCGGCCGGCTCGGTGCCGGCGCGCACCAGGGCTTCCGCTTGCATGTCCACGTGGAACCGCATCTCGTCCGTTAGGCGCGCCTCGCGCTCGCGCCGGCCGAACAATCCGCCCAACCGAGCCACCGCTTCCGCGAGTGTGTCGAAGAACCGCATGCGGACCTCCAGCCCTCAGGTGGACGACAGGTGCAGGATCATCTCGATGGCGTGCGACATCCGCGCCCAGTTCGCACGCTCCTCGGCCAACCGCTGACGGCCGCGGGCCGTGAGCGCGTAGTACCGCGCGCGTCGCTTGTTTTCGGTGATCTGCCACGACGACTTGATGAAGCGCTGCCGCTCGAGGCGATAGAGCGCGGGATAGAGCGACCCCTGCCCCACCTGGAGCACGTCGGCCGAGCCGCGCTGGAGCAGCTCGGTGATGCCCCACCCATGCATGGGGCCCAGCTGGAGCGTCTTGAGCACGAGCATGTCCAGCGTGCCTTGCAGCAGGTCGTTGCGGGCGTCCTCGGCCACTGGCCTCTCCTATCGGCGGTCGAAAGGAGAATGCACTCCTTTCTTTCGACCGTCAAGGGAAGCAAAGGGTTGCCGGGGCGGCGGTCAGTCGCCGCGGATCGCGATCGCGGGGTCGATCCGCGCGGCGCGACGCGCCGGACCATACACGGCGGCAATCGCAACGAGCGCCAGCACGATGATGACCCCGGCGAGCGCCTCGGGATCGGCCGCCGATGTGCCGAACAGCATCGCGCGAATCACGCGCGTCGACATACCCGCGAGCAGCGCACCGGCTACCGCTCCGGCCGCGACGAGCACGATGGCCTCACGCACGACGAGCGTCACCACACGTTGCTCCGTCGCGCCGAGCGCCATGCGCACGCCGATCTCGCGCGTCCGTTGGGCGACTCCGTAGGCGGCGATCCCGTAGAGGCCGAGCGCCGCGAGCAAGAGCGCCGCGCCCGCGAAACCGGTCACGACCGTCGTCACGAAACGCCGTTCCGGGTCGATCTGCGCCGCACCGCCGGGCGTGACCGACGGTCCGAACACGAACCGGATCGATGGCTCGACCTTCCGTACGGCGTCCTCTACCGCGTGCTGCACGCGATAGGGATCGGCCGCGCGCACGGCGAAGCTCATCCACGACCATACTTCCAGCGTGTACGGCAGATAGACCTCGGCGTCCGTGTCTGTGGCCGGGCCGAACTCTTTCACGTCGTGCACGACACCGATCACGGGCAGCGTGATGGGCTGCCCGAAATCGGCGCGCGCCTGCGACTGGCGACGGATGGTGATGCGATGGCCGATCGGATTGCCGCCTAACCGACGGGCGAGCGTTTCGCTCACCACGAGACCGCCGGTCAACGGCGCGCGCATGTCGCCGTCGGCGAACCACCGGCCGGACACGAGCCGGATGCGCATCGCGCGCAGATAGTCCGTCGAGACCGGATGGTACAGCGCACGGAGCGGTTCTCCGTTCGGCGCAGCGTGCTCGGGCACGACGGTGGTCGGGATCAATGCACCACCCGCTGCCGCGGCGACCTCGACGCCCGGAATGGCGCGCTCGGCGTCCAGAATCCGATCGTAGAGCGCCGCGGCGGCGGCCGGCTGGTCGTACGCGTGCGACATGGGCGCGATCGCGAACGCGACCACCCCGTTGGGGTCGAAGCCTAACGGAACCGCGACCAACCGGCGGAAACTCTGGAGCAGGAGGCCCGCGCCGAGCAGCAACGAGAGCGCCAGCGCGAACTGCACCACGACGAGCACATCGCGGGCGCGGCGCTCGCGGCGTCCGCCCACCGCGGCCGTCGCGCCGCTCCGGACCAGCCGCATCGCCTGCACCGCCGACGTGTGCACGGCCGGCACCGCGCCGACGATCAACGCCGTGACAACCGAGGCGGCGATCGCGAATTCCACCGCGCGAACATCGAGGTGCAGCGTCGAGCCGAACGGAAGCGATGACGCCAAGCTGTGTCGCGTAAACCCGACCAGGGCCGCGGCGAGCAGGACACCGATCGCGCCGGCCGCGAGCGCCACCAGCAGCGCCTCGCACACCGGCTGCTGCGCGACGCGTCGCCGCGATGCGCCTAACGCACTGCGCACGGCCGTGTCGCGCGCCCGCGCGCCCGCGCGGATGAGAAACAACGTGGCCACGTTCGCGCACGCCAAGAGCATCACGAGCCCCACGGCACCGCTGATCATCGTCAGCGAGCGCTCGAGTCCGCCCAACAACTCGGCCGACATCGACTGCAGCGCGACCGATGTCCAATGCGCTTGATCGGCGGGGTATGCGGCGGCCAGGCGCCGTTCGATCGTCCGCATCGCCGTCACGGCGCCCACGGAGTCGACGCCGGGCCGCAACCGCACGATCGTGCGGCTGTCCACGTGCAGGCCGCGACGCGCCAGCACCTCGGGGTGCAGCGCGCCGAAGACCGCAATCGGCTCCCACAACTTGGGCGGCGCCCAACCGCCCGACGCGAAATTCGGATAGGCGAAGTGCGGCGGCATCACACCGACGATCGTGGTCGGAACGCTATCGAGATCGACCGCGCGTCCGACGATCGACCGGTCGCCGCCGAACCGGTCCACGAAGAGATCGTAGGAGAGAACCGCTACGCGCGGTCCACCCACCTCCTCCTCATCGGACGCGAAGGTGCGGCCTAACCAGGCATGCGTGCCCATGAGCGGAAAAAAGCCGGGTGAGACGTACGCCACGAGCTGCCGGTCCTCTCGATTGCCGGGCAGCGACACCTGATCGCCGCGCACGAACGCAAACCCATCGATGGTGGCGGACACCGCGCGTCGCTGCGTCTGCCAGTCGAGGAATGTCGGATAGGATGGCGTGCGCCCGCTGCCGTCGTCCGCGATCTCGAAGATCGTGCGCAGCTGGCTCGCCTCGCGGTACGGCATGCCGCGCAGTACGATCGTGTCGAGGACGCTGAACGCGGCCGTCGCGCTGCCAATGCCCAACGCCAGCGTGGCGATCGCGATCATCATGAACGACGGCGCGCGACGAAGCGATCGCGCCGCGTGCCGAAGGTCGCGGAGAACGCCGCGAGATGGTTTGTGCGTATCGAAAGACCCGCGCATGGCGTGACCCAGCTCGAAAGCATGGATGGCTGCACGTCATCAACCAGCCAAGCTGCGCGTCGGTCACACCGCCGGCGGCCGGCGCTGCGCGGACGCGGCGCACACGATTATGTTCTCGGAACGACGCGGCTTGGGACGCACCAGGCATTGGGCCTGTGTCCTCGAGCTCGCCGGCGCGGAACCAACGGTCGCCATCGGCGATTCTCCGTACGCACACGTCCGCGTCAGTTCACAGCGCGCTACACGGCCACTTTCAGCCGGAGCTCTCGATGCATCGCTTCGTTCTCGCCGCAGCCGTCGCGTTAGTCACCACCCTTCCCGCCCGCGCGCAGGCGCAGGTGATGGCCAGCGAACACGGCATGGTGCAACAGCGCGTCGACGGCACCACGATCACGATCGAGTACTATCGCCCGCAGCGGCGCGGACGCGACAACCTGTTCGGCGGCGTCGTCAAATGGGGCAGCACGTGGACGCCGGGCGCGAATTGGGCGACCACCATCGATGTCGACCACGACGTGAAGATCGACGGGCACCCGCTCGCCAAGGGGAAGTACTCGATCTGGATGGTCCCGCAGCCTAACCAATGGACGGTGATCTTCAGCACGGTGTGGAAGCGCTTTCACGTCCAGGGCCCCGATCCGTCCGCGCCGCAGGTGACGTTCACCGTGAAGCCGGACAGCACGCCGATCGTCGACGTACTGACGTTCTCGTTTCCCGCCGTCGAGCCGGACGCCGCCACGCTGCTGTTCCAGTGGGGACCCGTGGCAGTTCCCCTGCGTATCGAAGTGCCGCCGTCCAACGCGCCCACGCCGCCAGGTGGGTGAATGAGACGCTAAGAAGACCTCTTCGGCGAACGTCGTGAGAAGTACGCGATAGGTGGGTACAACTCGGCGGCTATGTGCGGCGGGAGCGCGGCGTGAGGCCTAACGGGAGGCGCGCATGGAGGGCTTCCTCGCTCTGTTGCCTTGGCAACAGAGCGGGGAAGCCCTCCACGCGCACCCGCGGTCAGCCACTCGCGCGAACTCGAGAGGAGCCAGCCGTCACTTCATCTTTCACGAAACTCCGGAAGACGCCTAAGAAAAGAGAGGCGGTGTTTCGTGCTGCACGCCTAACGCACGCTCGAGCGCGAGGCCAACCCGAACCACGGTGCCTTCGTCGAACAGCTTGCCGATGAGCGTCACCCCGTGCGGAACGCGACGCGGCGGGTTGAACGTGGGCAAGGGATGCGCCGGGTCGGGCGCCCAATCGCTCCGCGCTTCCGACACCTGCACGAACCCCGCGCGCATGGTGAGGGACGGCTGACCCGTGAAGTTGGTCGTCGTCAGCGTCTCGTCGCGCAACGACGGCACGAGCAGCACGTCTACACCCGACATGATCCGGTCCATCTCCTGCGCCAGCTTTCGGCGCAGCCGGTCCGTCTGCACGAAATCGACAGCCGAGAGGAAGCGCGCGCTCCGGAAGAGATTCGGCCACGCGTCCGATGTCTGGACTTTGAGCATGTCGTCCTGGTGCGTGAGCGTCAGGTCCTCGAACGCGGCCGCCGCCTCCGCGAAGAGCACGACGTTCAACGAATCCACCGGCCAGTCCGGGAACGTCACGGCAACCGGCGACATGCCTAACTTGCCGGCCGTGTCCAACACCGCTCGGTCGACGTCGGTGGCCGGCGCTTCTTTCATCCACTGCGGCACATACCCGATGCGCAAACCCTTCACGCCGGCGCCTGCGTCGTAGTCGAGCCGGCTCGGCACACTCGCCACATCGCCGGCGTCGGGTCCCGTGATCGCCTGCAGCACGAGCATCGTGTCTTCCACGCTGCGCGCCATCGGGCCCAGTTTGTCGAGTGACCAACAGAGCGTCATCGCGCCCGTGCGCGGCACGCGGCCGTACGTTGGGCGAAGCCCGTTCACGCCGCAGCGCAGGCTCGGACTCACGATGCTGCCCTCGGTCTCGCTGCCGATCGAGAATCCAACCAGGCCCGCAGCCGTCGCCGCGCCGGGGCCGGCGCTCGACCCCGATGCGCCCTCTTCGAGCAGCCACGGATTCATCGTTTGCCCGCCGAACCAGATGTCGTTGAGCGCGAGCGCGCCCATGCTCAGCTTCGCGACCAACACCGCGCCCGCCTGATACAACCGCGACACCACCGCCGAGTCTGCCTGCGGCACGCGATTCCGATACGGCTCGGCGCCATAGGTGGTCGCGATGCCGGCGGTGTCGAGCAGGTCCTTCACCCCGAACGGAATGCCGTGTAGCGGACCGCGATAATGTCCCGCCGCGATCTCGGCATCCGCTTTCTTTGCCTGCTTGAGCGCGAGGTCGCGCGTGAGCGTGATCACGCAGCGCAGCTTGGGATCGTACTGCTGCAGGCGGCCGAGATAGATGTTCGTTAGGCGAAGGGACGTGAGCGCGCGCGACTGGATCCAGCGCGACAGCCGCGTGACGGGCGCGAACGCGATCTCGGTGTCGCTCGCCGGAAGCGGGCCGGGTGCGTCGTTCGACCGCACGAAGCGATCGTGCGCCGGTCCGACCGGACCAGCGCCGAGGACCGGATTCCAGTGCGTGGCGGGCGCGAGCGTCGGCTCGAGCGCGAGCTTGCGCGGACCCGTGCGCCGCTCGTAGTACGGCGCCATCGCTTTGCCCCAACTGTCCGCGGCCTGCTGCCGTTGCGCGTCGGTCATCGTCACCTGCGCCAGCTTCTCGGCGTCGGCGAACGTGGCCGGTGTGACCGCGGGTCCGACGGATGGCGCGCTGGCGAAGGTGGGCGGCGCGCCCGGCGTGGCGGGCGGCGCACCGGCCGTCTGGCTTGCGTTAGGCGACGGCGTGCCCGCGTGCTCGCGGCAGGCGACGGCGACGCTCAGCAACCCCAGGGGGGCGCGAATCAGGAATCGACGACGCGAATTCACGACGAGGCCTCCGGTATGCGTTCGCGGTCACGAATCGCGACCGGCCCGGCCGGGTTCCACCGCCGCGCCACACTCGGCGCGCCGCGACGGACGGGGATACCGCACCCCGGCGAGGCGCGACAAGAATGGCCGGGGGCCCGGACGGGCGCAAGCGCCACCGATGCCTAACGCAAGGCATGCGGGCCGCGGCCCCGCACCGGTGCGCTCGACCCATTGCGTCACAAGGGGAGAGCGCGTAGCATACACATGGGCCGACAGCCCGGCTGTATCACGTCTCCGCACCCGACACCGCCGATGACCGACCTCGACATCAACCTCATGCGCGGTACACTGGAGCTGCTCATCCTCAAGGCCCTCACGTGGGGCCCACGCCACGGCTATGCGGTGGCAGAATGGATCGGCCAGGCGACCGACGCCGCGCTGCTCGTCGGCGAAGGCACACTGTACCCCGCCCTGCACCGTCTCGAGCGGCAACGGTTGGTGGAAGCCGAGTGGGGTGTGTCGGACAACAACCGGAGCGCGAAGTACTATCGCTTGAGTGCCGCGGGCCGGCGGCGCCTGGCGGTGGGCAGCTCGTCGTGGCACCGGTTCGTGGAGCAAGCCGGCCGTGCGCTCCGGGCGACGTCGCCGGCGCCGGCGTGATGCCTAACGCAACACCGCCGCTGACCGGTTAGAGCAGCACATCGTCTACGGCGCAGGTGAAACCCGGCAGCACATTCTCACCGTCGAGATGCGACTCGCCCGTCGCAACGCTGCCATCGGCGCGGTATACGTCGCCCGCCCGTCGGCGCGGATCGATCACCCACACGAGCTTCACACCGGCCGCAAGCCAATCTGCAACCTTGTCGCGTACCTCGCCCGGCCGATCGTCGGGCGACAGCACCTCGGCAACGATATCGGGCGCGACCCGCGCGTAGCCCCGATCGTGAATCGCCCCTGCGCGCTCTTCGGCCAGGAAGGCAACATCCGGCGCTCGAACCGTGTCCGGATTCGACTGGATCTGGAAACCGGTGTCTTGTGCGAATACCACCCCGCGCCCGTTTCGATAGACGAAATCCGCCAGGAGGTGAGTGAGCCGCGAAGCGATCGCTCCATGCCGCGTGCCCGGCGGCTCGCGAACCACGAGCCGGCCTCGAATGAGCTCGGTCACCTTGTCGGGATACGACACGTGCTCGAGCTCTTCGGCGGTCATGGGGGACGAAAACGGCGGAGTTGCGTGCATTTTTCCACCATAGCCGAGCCTGCTTGCCGAGTCAATCCCGGGCTCGGGGCGCCCATACGGTCGACGCCTAACGCAACGCGCCCGCGCGCTCGCCCGCCATCGGTACGCGAGTGTGCCAGCGCCGGCCGCGCGGTCCAACGTACTCGGACTTGGGACGAATGAGCCGGTTGGCGGCGCGCTGCTCGAACGCGTGCGCGATCCACCCGCTCACCCGGCTGATCGCGAACGTCGGCGTGAAGAGCGGCACGTCGAGCCCGAGCCCGTGCAGTAGCAGCGCGGTGTAGAACTCGACGTTCGTCTTGAGCCGCCGATCCGGCTTGTACTCCTCGAGCAGCGCCAGCGCCGTGCGCTCCACGTGACGCGCCAGCGTATACAACCGCAGATCCCCCCCGTGCGTGAACAATCGCTCGGCCGCGGCGGCAAGAACGTCGGCGCGCGGATCGCGAACCTTGTAGACGCGATGCCCAAAACCCATGAGCCGCTCTCCCGCTTCGATCTTTGCGCGGAGCACACTCTCGGCACGCGACGCCTCGCCGATCTCGAACACCGTCTCGAGGGCCGGCCCCGGCGCGCCGCCGTGCAGCGGCCCCTTGAGCGCACCCACCGCCCCGACCACCGCCGACACGAGATCCGATCCCGTCGAGACGATCACTCGGCACGTGAAGGTGGACGCGTTGAGCCCGTGATCGATGACTGTGTTCAAGTAGGTCTCGAGCGCGCGCACTCGCTCCGCGTCCGGCGCTGATCCGCTCAGCATGTAGAGATAGTTGGCGGCGTGCCTGAGATCGCCGCGCGGCGAAATCGGCGCTTTGCCCTCGAGCAGCCGCGCGTATGCCGCGACGATCGTCGGTGCGAGCGCGACAATCGCCACGGCGTCGGTCGACACGAGCGACACCGTGCCGAGCGCTAAGCGCAGCGCATCCATGGAATCGACGCGCGCGCGGGCACACGCGCGGAGCAGTGCGAGCGTCGCCGGCGGAAGCTCGCGATGCGCGGCGAGATCGGTGCGGAACGCGTCGAGCTCGGCGTCGCCCGGGAGCTCGCCGTGCCAGAGGAGCCAGGTGGTTTCTTCGAAGGTCGCGTTGGCGGCGAGCTCGCCGACCGGGAAGCCCGCGATCGTCAGCTCGCCCGCCTCGCCGTCGACATGGCTCAACCGCGTCGTCGCGGCGACGACGCCCTCGAGCCCCGGAGCGATCACGGTGTTGGGTGCCATGGCCGGAACCTAGATCTCCGCGCATAATACGGTCAATGTTGATTGATCGATCAATATGAGCAGCGACACCCTCTCCGCCGCTGAGGCCGCGCGCGCGCTCGGCGTGACGCGCCCGACGCTCTACGCGTACGTGAGCCGCGGGCTCATCCGGTCCCAACCCGGGCCCGGCTCGAGCCGGGCGCGCCGGTACCCGCGTGACGATGTCGAGCGGCTTCGTCTCCGTGCGGAAGAGCGGCGCGACCCGGACAAGGTCGCGGCGCACGCGCTGCAATGGGGCGTTCCGGTGTTGGCGTCGTCGATCACCCTGATCACGGGTGACGCGCTCTATTATCGAGGTCTCAACGTCGTCGAGCTCGCGCGCGAGGCAACTGTCGAAGAAGTGGCGTCGCTCATCTGGACGGGCAGCCGCGACGCCGCGCGCCCGCCGCGCGCGGTGCATCCCGGCCCGTTAGGCAGCCGGTCGTCGCGCGGGGCGTTCGTGCCGCGCGCGCAGGCGGCGTTGGCGCTCGCGTCGGCCACCGATGCCCAGGCCTTCGATCTCCGCCCCGAGGCCGTCGTGCGCTCGGCCTGGCGCATACTCGACTTGTTGGTGGGCGTCGCGGCACGCCGAGCGCGCGCGGATCGCATTGACGCGGCGCTCGCGCGCGGCTGGCGCGTGCATGCTCGCGCCCAGGACGTGATTCGCGCGGCACTCATCCTCATGGCCGACCACGAGCTCAACGTGTCCGCGTTCACGGCGCGATGCATCGCGTCGGCCGGATCGCAGCCGTACGCCGTGGTCGGCGGCGGACTCGCGGCGATCGAGGGCGTGAAGCACGGCGGCAGCACGTCGCGCGCCGAATCGCTCCTGGCGATGCTGCGCCGGAGCCGGTCCCTTCACTCGGCCCTCGCGTTGCGAGTGCGGCAGGGTCTGCGCATCGAGGGCTTCGGCCATCCCCTCTACCCCCGCGGCGATCCGCGCTCCGCGGCGCTCCTCGCCCTGCTCGGCGAGCATTTTCAGCGGTCGCGGGAGCTTCGTTTCGTTCGCGAGTTCGCACGTGCGGGCACCTCGCTCACCGGCGACGCGCCTAACGTGGACTTCGCCCTCGCCGCCGTGTCGCGCGTGCTCGGCTTGCCGCCCGACTCGGGCCTCACGCTCTTCGCGATCGGTCGCAGCATCGGCTGGCTGGGGCACGCCATCGAGCAGTATGCGCTCGACCAGATCATCCGGCCGCGCGCCCGCTACACGGGCGTGCCGCCTAACGGAGCGCCGGCGATCTCGCCGGCCTGACCGATAGCCGGCCTCACGCCGACCGCGACCGGCGCTCGGCCACCTGGCGGAGGTGGTGCTGGAGATGGCCGACGTAGTCGCGCATGAAGTACTCGAGCGTCGCCGGCTGGTCGGCTGGGACCGTTTGCCACGCGATCTGGTCGAGGTTGTGCCGCGTGTGCTCGCGGCGTGCGACAGCGACGGGTACCTGCGCCATCACACGCGCCACATGCCGGTTGTACGTGTGCCAGAGCGTCACGAGCTCGTCCCACGGCACCGACTGATACTGTTGCGCGGCCACCCATTCGTCCTGTTGGTAGCCCTGGAACACCAGGTCGTCCTGCCACCGTGCGCGGACGAACCGCTGGTGGTTGTGCGAGGCCGAATCGATCAGGTGGCCGATGATTTCCTTGATCGACCACTTGCCGGGCGCGGGCCTAACGGAAGCAACATCGTCCGGGATCGCGCGCAGCTCCGCGGCCGCCCGATCCACTGTCTCGCGAAGATTCCTGGCGTACTCGGCGTCCTCAGCCATGGACCGCGGGGATGAACCGTGTGGATTGGACATGATGGGTTCTCCTGAAGCGACGCGAGGTACCACAGCGCGATACTCGCGAGTGACCTGGGGCGTGTCAACTCGAACGGCACGAGCGGCACTGCGAGGTTTGTCTCCCGAGGGAACAGCTCTACCCAACCGGTGGTATCTGGGGGCATGCTATCCGATAGAGATGGCCGACCACCGGGGAAGGAGGAGCCATGAGCACCGCCTACCAGCCCGAGTATGCTCCCACGATTCGCGAGATCCAGGATGCGTTCGCCGACGAAGTGACATCGCTTGGCGGCGTGGTCTCGAACGTGTTCGACGACGACGTGCGGTTGTTCGCGCGGTCGGTGCTTCCTGCGCAGGCCGAGGTGCGCGCAGGCGACGCGGTGAACGCGGGAGTCGCACTGCGCGCGACAGGATCCGAGATCGTGGTGAGCCCGTACACGTTTCGACAGGTGTGCAGCAACGGCGCGATCGCCGCGCATGTGATGCAGTCTCGGCGCCTCGAGCGCATCGAATGCAGCGACGTCTTACGGCCGGCGTACGACAGCACGGCGACCTTGCTCGACGTTCGGGGGGCAGTGCGCGCGTGCGCGGCGAGCGACGTGTTTGCGGGTGTTGTGGACGAGATGCGAACGGCGGCGGACGTGCAGGTCGAGGCGATGATCCAGCTTCTGCCGGCGATGCATCGGATTCCCCGCGAGGATCTGGCGGACATCCTCGATCGGTTCACGCGTGCCCGCGACTGGACGTCATTCGGTCTCATGAATGCGGTGACGTCGTACGCGCGTGATACGCGGGACGCCGAGCACCGCTGGAATCTCGAGGAATTGGGCGGCGGCCTCCTCGCCCGCCTGGTGACGTCCCCAACTCGGCGCCGCGAAGCAGTGATGGCTGGCGCCTAACTGGCGACATGCGGGCACCATGGCGCCGGACGCCTAACGCAAATGCCCCGTCGGGGTTTCCCGACGGGGCGTTTTACCACGTGTCCGACCGCCGAGGCTATTGCACGGCGTTGATCATGTCGAAGATCGGCAGGTACATGGCGACCACCATGCCGCCGACGATGACGCCCAGGAACACGATCATGATCGGTTCCATGAGGCTGAGCAATCCGCTGACGGCCGTGTCGACTTCGGTGTCGTAGAAGTCGGCGATTTTGGTGAGCATTTCGTCCAGTCCGCCCGTTTGCTCGCCGACGGCGATCATGGAGATGACCATGGGCGGGAAGACGTTGCTCTTCTGCAGCGGCGCGCTGATGGTGTCGCCGCCGGCGATCGAGGCGCGCGACTCCATGATGGCGTTGTGAATGACCTGGTTGCCCGCGGTCTTGGCCGTGATCTCGAGGCCGTCGAGAATGCTGACGCCCGAGCTGATGAGCGTGCCTAACGTGCGGGTGAAACGCGACACCGCGCTCTTGCGGAGCAGGTCGCCTAACACGGGCATATGGAGCAGGAAGCTGTCGATGCGCAGTTTCCCGGTCGGGGTGCGGTAGAACTGGCGGAGCATGAAGATGCCGCCCCAGATGCCGGCGCCCATCAACCACCAGTAGTGCTTGAGGAACGAGGACAGTCCGATGACCACCCGTGTCGGCAGCGGGAGCGACAGGTTCACGCTGGCGAACATGTTCTGGAAGACCGGGATCACGAAGATGAGCAGGACGACGATGGCGACGACGGCCACGCTCATGATCACGGCAGGGTAGATCATCGCGCTCTTCACCTTGCCGACGAGGGCGTCGTTCTTCTCGAGGAAGGTGGCGAGGCGCAGCAGAATGGTATCGAGAATACCGCCTGCTTCACCGGCGGCGACCATGTTGACGTACAGGTCCGTAAACGCCTTGGGGTGGCGTCTCAGGGCGTCGGCCACGGTATGGCCGGACTCGACGTCGTACACGACCTGGCGGGTGACGTCCTGCAGCGCTTTGTTCTCGCTCTGCCGCGACAGAATGTCGAGGGCCTGGACTAACGGAAGGCCCGCGTTGATCATCGTCGCAAACTGGCGCGTGAAGATGACGATGTCGCGCGTCTTGATGCGGCCCATCCGCTTCTTGGCCTTTTCCTCGTCGATCTTGACGACGATGAGTTTCTGGCGGCGCAGCTGCGCGACGACTTCGTCGCGCGACGCGGCATCCATAGTAGCGGTCTTGAGCTCGCCGCCGAGTGTGCGCGCGGTATAGGCGAATGTTGGCATGGTGAGTCTCTGGGTAGCGGGCTAACGCTTGCCCGCGATGGACGCAACCTTGGACGATTTGTTGCCGGTCTTCATCAAGTCCGAGGCGTCGCTGGTGAGCGGCGGTTCGCCGATCATGCGCATGAATTCGTTGGGATCCGACGTGACGCGCAGGCACTCATCCATCTCGACTTCGCGTGCGACGTACAGCTGGTACAGCGCGTCGTTGAGTGTCTGCATGCCGTACTTCTTGCCGCCCTGCATGAGCGAATAGATCTGGTGCACTTTGGCGTCGCGAATGAGCGCGCGGATCGCCGGCGTGACGACCAGAATTTCAGCGGCCATGGCGCGTCCTCGTCCCTTTGCGCGGGGGAGGAGCGTTTGGGTGATGATGCCTTCGAGCGTGAAGGCCAGCTGCGCGCGGACCTGTTCCTGTTGGTGGGACGGGAACACGTCGATGACGCGATTGATGGCTTCGGCCGCGGAGTTGGTGTGCAGCGTGGCGAGGCAGAGGTGGCCCGTCTCGGCGATGGTCAGGGCGGCCTGGATGGTTTCGAGGTCGCGCATTTCGCCGACGAGAATCGTGTCGGGGTCTTCGCGCAGGGCGTACTTGAGCGCGGTGGCGAAGCTCTTGGTGTCGGTGCCGACTTCGCGCTGGTTGACGATGCAGCTCTGGTGTCGGTGGATGAACTCGATGGGGTCTTCCACCGTGATGATGTGGCCTTTGCGCTCGCGGTTGATCTTGTCGATCATCGCGGCGAGGGTGGTGCTCTTTCCTGATCCAGTGGGGCCGGTTACGAGGACGAGTCCACGCGGTTTCTCTGCCATGTGTGCAACGGCCGCGGGGAGACCGAGCTCCTCGAAGGTGCGGACGTTGAACGGGATTTGCCGGATAACGAGCGAGACGCAACCGCGCTGCTTGAAGCAGTTGCCGCGGAAGCGCGCGAGGTTCTGGATGCCGAACGAGAAGTCGAGCTCGTCCTCGGTCTCGAATCGTTTCTTCTGGTTTTCCGTGAGGATCGAGTAGGCCAACTGCATGGTGTCTTTTGGCGAGAGCACCGCATCGACGTTTGCGTTTTGGATTTCGCCGTCGATGCGCAGTTTGGGTTTGTCGCCCGCCGTGATGTGCAAGTCGGACGCATCGCGCTCGATCATCTCTTCGAGGAGCGAGCGGAGGTTGACCGACGCGGGAGTGATTGGAGCGGGAGACGTCATGGCCTGTATCGAGTGAGAAATCGGCTTTGCGTTACACGGTAGACTGACGAGCGCCGACCCTGGTAAAACCCTGAACTCGGCGTGGGACGACTGTTTAGGTCACTCCACGCGCGAGGCCCGGGCCCCTTGGCGGCTGCGCATCAAGCCGCTGTTTCGCGGATCACCTGCTCAAGTGTCGTAATCCCTTTCATCACCTTGAGCATGCCGTCCATGCGGAGGGTGAGCATGCCGTCGGCGATGGCGGCGTCGCGGATTTCGACGGCACCAACGTTTTGCAGGATGAGTTTTCGCACGCGTGGCGTCATGGCCATGACTTCGTAGAGGCCTTGGCGTCCTTTGAGGCCTGACCCGGCGCACGCATCGCAGCCGCGTCCGCGCCACAGCGGCACCTGTTCGACCGTAGTATCGAGGTTGAAGTCGGCGACGACTGGCTGCGCGTCGGCGACCGCGCCGCGCTTCATGTTCTGGATGGCTTCGTCCGTATAGTGAAGGTCGCCGAGGGTCATGCCGGGCGAGAGTTTGGCCGCGCGGTATTCGTCGTCTCCCCACTCGTATCTCTCTCGGCAGCGGTTGCAGATGCGCCGAACCAGCCGTTGGGCGAGCACGAGGTTGAGTGCTGACGCGACGTTGAAGGGTTCGAGTCCCATGTCGAGCAGTCGCGTGACTGTTTCGGGCGCCGAGTTGGTGTGGAGGGTGGACATGACGAGGTGACCAGTGAGGGCGGCCTTGATGGCGATGCCACCGGTTTCCAGGTCACGGATCTCGCCGATCATGATGATGTTCGGGTCTTGCCGCAGGAATGCTTTGAGGGCTGCGGCGAACGAGAGCCCGATTTCGGTGCGGACGAGCACCTGATTGATCCCGTACAAGTTGTATTCGACGGGATCTTCGGCGGTCATGATGTTGACGTCGATGTTGTTGACCTTGGAGAGCGCGGAATAGAGCGTGGTGGTTTTGCCGGATCCCGTTGGGCCGGTGACGAGCACCATGCCGTAGGGATTCGAAACCGCCTCCATGAGATCGTGTTCGGCGCGCGGCTCGATGCCGAATTTCTCGAGATCGAGAGTGAGGTTGCCCTTGTCGAGGATTCGGAGGACGACTTTTTCGCCGAACAGTGTGGGCAGTGTCGAGACGCGGTAGTCAATAACCTTCTTACCGATCTTGAGTTTGATGCGGCCGTCTTGCGGCACGCGGCGTTCGGCGATGTTCAGGTTCGCCATGATCTTGAAGCGTGAGATCAAGGCGGCTTTGAGCTTCATGGGCGGCTTCATGACTTCCTGGAGAGCGCCATCGATGCGGTAGCGGACGCGCATCTCGTGTTCGTAGCACTCGAAGTGGATGTCTGAAGCGCCGCGTTTGACGGCGTCGGTGAGGAGGCCGTTGATCAGTTTGACGACGGGGGCATCGTCGATTGCGGCAGCGAGGGCCGTTGCATTGACTTCTTCTTCGCGGTCTTCGACGACTTCGACGTCACCGTCATCGCCGATATCGGCGAGGAGGTTTTGCAGTGCGTCATCGGGCGTCTCGCCATAGTGCCGCTCGATGGCGTTGCGGAGCGTGTATTCGCCGGCGATGACGGGGAAGATGTCGTACCGGGTGATGAACTTCAGGTCGTCGATGACGCCGAGGTCGGAGGGGTCGGCCATCGCGACGGTGAGGGTGCGACCTTCGCGCTTGAGGGGGAGCACGAGGTGACGCTGTGCCAGCTCGGAGGGGATGAGCTTGGCGATGCGGGCATCGACCTCGAAGTTGCTGAGGTCGACAGCGGGCATACGGTACTGGCGGGCGAGCATCCTGGTGAGATCGACTTCATCGATGAAGCCGAGTTTGACGAGGCTGTACCCGACGCGCATGCCGGTGTTTTTCTGCTCTTGCAGCGCTTTGTCGAGCGCATCGCGCGTGATGAGCCCTTCTCGAATGAGGAGCTCGCCGATGCGCTCGCCAGATGCAGCTACGGGTGCAGCCATGTTCGCCCGGGTGGGGTTATTTCGCGTCGTAGGATCGAGTCGATTGGAGGGCGCGACGAAAGCGTGTGCCGGCGGCGGGTGGTGGGCCGCTCGTCGGTGAGCTCAAGGAGGATCTGACACGCGGGCGCGGCTGCGGCGTGACTTTCGGACGGCCCCTCGCCCGTCCGGTCGATCCACACGGTGAGGACGCGGTTCGAGGGAGAACGTCACATGCGGAGCGAGGATGCGTGCGAGTGCCGGACCGACACCGCGCACGCGTTGCAGGCCTTCCAAATTTCCGAAGGGACCGAGCGAATCGCGATCGGCGACGATGCGTCGCGCGAGTGTCGGTCCGATGCGTGGAAGCCGTTCGATGTCGGCGGCCGAGGCGACATCCAGATCTACCTGGACATCGATGTGTGCGGAGGACGAGTCATGCGGTTTGCGGGTGCGGCGCGGCAGTTTGACGAATGCCGGTGGCTGTTGGATGGGCGTCGCGGTTTGCGATGAAGCCGAGCCCGCGGGAACGTTGAACTCGCCTGTGGTGTCGTGAATGGAGGAGTGCGCGCGACGGGTTTTGCGCGTTGGCTTTTTGGCACGAGACCGAGCCGAATCGACATCTTGGATTTGGTGATCGAGGTCGGCCGATTCGAGAGCGGACGGGGAAGAATGCGTGGCGAGCGCCGCGTATGCGCGGACGGTACCGCCCAGGATGAGGAGGGCGGAGAGGAAGAACAGGGCGCGGCGTTCGGCTGGTGTTGGCATCGTGGCCGCACGATAGGCGGTGAGGATGCAGCCAGCGTCATCGAAATTTTTTGGGCGGAGCAAAACCTTGCGGAGGCCGCAAGGGGGGGCCGATCGGCTATTGCGACGTTAGGAGTTTGGTGGCGACGTCGCCGACGATTTGGAGGCTTTGGGCGGAGACTTTATCGAAGGTATCCTGGGGTGTGTGGTGCCAGGGGTAGTCGTAGTCGATGACATCGATGACGTGCAAGCCCGCGTTGAGGAGTGGGACGTGGTCGTCGGTAATGGTCTGGCCGGGTGCGGGGATGAAGTAGTGGGAGTAGCCCAGGTCGGCGGCGGTGTTCCAGACGAGGGAGACGACTTCGGGGGCTTGTTGGAGCGAGTGGCCTTCCTGGTAGATGTCGAGGTCGCGGTCGCCGATCATGTCCCAGAGGATGCCGTAGAGCGGTTTATAGTTAGGCGAAGGCAAGTGTTGGGCGAAGTATGTGGAGCCGAGGAGGACGTCGGTGACTTTCGAGAGATCGCCGTTGTCGAAGTCGCCGTAGTCTTCGCCGTCGACGAAGACGAGGTCGACGCCCACGGTGGGCGGCGTCTTGCGGAGGGCGTCGCCTAACGCAATGAACAAGGCGACGCCGGAGGCCCCGTCGTTTGCGCCGGGCATGGGGAGCGCGCGTTGGGCGGGATCCGTGGCGCCGTCGGAGATGGGGCGGGTGTCCCAGTGCGTCAGGTAGAGGATGCGTTGGGCGGCGTCCGGCTTGAAGCGGGCGATGATGTTGCGGAGCGGCAGCGTGTCGCCGTGCACCGTGACGTGCGTCCATCGTTGCTCGATGACGGTGTCGGCGCGCTGCTTCATTTGGGCAACGATCCAGTCACCGGTTTTGCGGTGGGCGGGCGAGCCGGGGATGCGTGGGCCGAAGTCGAGTTGTGTCTTGACGAAACCGAGTGCTTCCTGTCCGTTGAACGAGGTCTGGGGACGATGTTCGTGCGAGCAGGCGGCGATGCCAAGGGGGAGTAGCAGCATCCAGAATCGGGTGCGCAAAGACTGCTCCGGGGTGGAGTGGGCGTGGGGGAAAGGTAGCGGGTGGGCGAGCGGTGCGCGCCGGCGGACCCGGTCGCTTCGCGCGGGCGCCGCTCGTCTTAGATTTGGGCTGACTGTCTCGTCGCGCAGAGTGAACGCGAGCGCTATCCGGTGAAGATTCTTCCGCGGTACGTCATCCGCGAGCACGTTGGGCCACTCATCTTCTCGTTGTCGGCTCTGACGATTCTGCTCCTGTTGAACCAGGTGGCGAAGCAATTTGGCCAGCTGGTGGGCAAGGGGCTATCGTGGGGGATCATCGGGGAATTCTTTTTGTTGTCGATTCCGTTCATCGTGGCGATGACGCTGCCGATGGCGGTCTTGGTGGCGGTGCTGTACGGGTTCAGCAGGTTGGTGGCGGAGAACGAGGTAACGGCGCTGCGCGCGTCGGGGGTGAGTGTCAACAAGATCGTCGCGCCGGTGATGGCGGGCGGCGTGGTGCTGGCGTTGCTGATGTTGCTGTTCAACGACCAGGTGTTGCCGCGGGCGAATCATCGGTTGCGGACGTTGCAGACGGACATCGCGCGGAAGAAGCCGACGTTCGCGTTGCGCGAGCAGGTGATCAACGAGGTGATTCCGGGGCGGATTTTTCTCAAGGCCGGGCACATCGATGACGCGACGAACCGGATGCGCGAGGTGTTCATCTACAATTTCGAGGATCCGGCGCATCGGAAGACGATCTACGCCGACAGCGGCGTGATGGGTCTGACGACCGACGAGAGCACGCTGGAGATGACGCTGCACCACGGTTTCGTGCTGCAGGTGCCTAACGATGATCCGTCGTCGCTGCAGCGGTTGTACTTCACGACCGACGTGGTGCGTGTGCGCGGCGTGACGAACAAATTCGAGAAGACGGAGAAGGACGACTATCGCGGCGAGCGCGAGATGACCGTCTGCCAGATGAACCAGGAGTATCAGACGGGGGTGTATCAGCTGGAGCTCGCCCGGAGCGAGCTCGCGTCGACGTTGGGCAACTCGGCGCGCTACGCGGCGACGGGCCAGCGGCCGCCGGTGGGCGTGCTGCCGAGCCGTAAGGCCCAACGGACGTCGGGCGCGCTCTACTGCGATCTCATTCGCGGCGCGTTAGGCGCGGTGGGCGTGCCGTCGGCTGAAGCGGCCGAGACGCCGGGCGTGCAGCAGGGCGTGGCGGGCGCCAATCCCGGGGCCGCGCAGCACGGCGCGCCGCAGAGCGCCGCCAAGCGGGCGCCGCCCAAGTCCGCGAGCACGTTAGGCGGGCTGCATCCGCTGGTGACGACGCCCGGGCAGCGGCCGGCGAGCGTGCCTGTGAGGCCACGGTTCGGCATGCAGCCCGCGCCCTCCGTGACACCGGCGCAGATCGAGGTGATCCGGTCGCGGATGACCGACGCGTCGATCACCATAGCGCGCTATCAGGTGGAAATTCAGAAGAAGTTCGCGTTGGCCGCGGCGTGCGTGGTGTTCGTCTTGTTCGGCGCGCCGATCGCGCTGCGGTTTCCGCGCGGCGGTGTGGGCGTGGTGATCGTGGTGAGCGTGATCGCGTTCGGCATCTACTATGTGTGCTTGATCGGCGGCGAGGCGTTGGCCGACAAGCTGCTGCTCAGCCCATTCTGGGCGATGTGGGCCGCGAACGCCATCTTCGGCGTGATCGGCGCGATCATGCTCGTGCGCTCGCAGCGTGTTGGCGCGATGGCCGCGACACGCGACACGACGGAGCTCGTGGAGCGTGCGCGTTTGTGGATTCGGCGGCGCGCCGAGCGCCTTAACATTCGCGTTGGGCGGAGGGCCGCGTGAAGCGGCTGATGCATCCGCTCGATCGGTACGTGCTGGCCGAGTTCAGCAAGATTCTCATCGCGGCAGCGCTGGGCTTCCCGCTGTTGGCGATCGTCATCGACGCCACCGACCATCTGCAGAAGTATCTGAGCCGCAACCTGAGCTGGGGACAGATCGGGCTCAGTTATCTGTATTGGGTGCCCGACTCGATGTTCATGGTGCTGCCGGCGGCGGTGCTGTTCGCGGCCGTGTTCTCGATTGGCGCATTCACGCGGCATTCGGAGGTGACGGCGGCGAAGGCGTCGGGGATCAGCTTTCATCGGTTGATCGCACCGATTCTCGTGGCGTCCGTCTTCACGGCGTTGTTCACGCTATTTTTGGGCGAGCTCGTGCCGGTCACGGACCGCAAGCGGAACGACATTCTGGAGGAGCGCAAATTCACGGGCGTGAGCGACCGGTTCAATTTTGCGTACGAGGCGCAGCGCGGGCGCGTCTATCAGATTTCGTCGTTGAACGTGGATCGGAGAGCGATGGATCACGTGACCATCGAGCGCAAGGGCAGCGGGCCGGCGTATCCGACGTATCTGGTGGCGGCGCAGTCCGCGCGTTGGGACACGACGCGACACGTCTGGATGCTGCGGAAGGGTGAGCTGCACGTGATACCCGATTCGTTGCAGACGTTGTCGGTGCACTTCGATTCGCTCCGGGACAACGCGTTCACGGAAGCGCCGGCCGATCTCACTGCCACGCCGCCGAGTCCCGATGAGATGCGCTACATGGAGCTCGAGCGATTCATCGGCGCGCTCGAGCGATCCGGTGCGGATACGAACGAGCTCAAGGTGGAGCTCGCGCTCAAGATCGCCATTCCGGTCACGTGCATCATCATTGCGATTTTCGGCGCACCGCTGGCGACGAGTGCGCAGCGGGGCGGCGCCGCGTTCGGTATCGGCATCAGTTTGGCGACGACGATGATTTTCCTGATGCTGATCCAGTTGACGAAGGCCGTGGGTCAGGGCGGCGTGGTGCCGCCGACGCTGGCGGCGTGGCTGCCTAACTTACTGTTCGCCGCGATCGGGCTCGTGCTGCTGGTGCGAGTGCGCACGTGATGGCGCGCGGTCGAGTGATCGCGTGAGCGCGAGCGTCTATCCCAGGCACGGCGGCCGCCGGCCGACGGAGTCGTTTCCGCTGCCGCAGCGGGCGGCGATCCGGTTTTTTCGCCGCGTCGCGCAGATCACGATCGGCATCTTTCTCGAGATCGGGTGGCGCGTCCACTTTCTGCGCGAGATCATGCGCGCGATGACGGAGCCGCGCACCTGGCTGCCGCTCACGATCAAGCAGATGAAGAACATCGGCGTGGACTCGCTGCCGTTAGCCGGCATCGTGGCCGCGTTCATCGGCGCGGTGACGGCGTATCAGACCGTGTACCAGCTCTTCCCGGGTGTGCAACTGTCGGCGGTGGGATGGATCGTTAGGCAGAGCGTCGTGCTCGAGCTCGGGCCGTTGCTGACGGCGCTGGTGTTGGCGGGCCGGGTTGGCGCGCGGATGACCGCGGAAATCGGCACGATGCGGGTGACGGAGCAGATCGACGCGCTCGAGACGCTGGCGTACGATCCGATCGCGTATCTGGTGATGCCGCGCACGATCGCCGGCCTAACGATGGTGCCGATGCTCACGATCCTGGCGATCGCCATCGGCATCGTGTTCGGCGGCTTCACGGTGGTCGTGGCGACGAAGGTCCGGTTGACCGACTACACGACGGGTCTCCGTCTCACGTTCATTCCGTTTCAGGTATACTACGCGCTGATCAAGGCGACACTGTTCGGCACGTCCATCGCGCTCATCTGTTCGTATGAAGGCTACGTGACGGAGACGGGCGCCGAGGGAGTGGGCCGGTCGACCGCGCGTGCCGTGGTGATTTCTTCGGTGGTCATCTTGTTGTTGGACGCGCTCACCGCGCTCTACCTCGCCCCTGCCCTCGCGCCATGAAGCGACGTGACGAAGTGATCGTTGGTGTGTTCGTGACCGTGGCCGTCGTCGTCGGCGTCGCGGGGACGCTGTGGCTCGCGCGTCGCGGCTTCAGCAAATCGTATCCGATGTACGCGCAGTTCGACTGGGGCAACAACCTCAAGACCGGACAACCTGTGGAGCTCGCGGGCGTGCAAGTCGGCTCGGTCGACGAGGTGAGGTTGAACCCGGCCGGATATCTCGACGTGACGCTGGAGATCGAGAAGCAGTGGAAGATTCCGGAGGGGACGTCGGCGACGGTGCAGAACGAGGGATTCTTCGGCGACAAGTCGATCGCGCTGCATCCGTGCCGGCGGCCGCAGCCCACGGTCGGCGCGGAAGGCGTGGTGCCCGTGACGCCGGGGCAGGATTCGACGCCGGTGTGCCGGCCTAACGCATTCCTGCCGCCGGGCGACACGATTCCCACGGGCAAGCCTGCGCCGAGCATGGACCAGCTGTTGACGCGCGTCGACTCGATGAGCGGGCAGTTGTCGCTCATCGTCCGTTCGTTGCAGGTGGAGCTCGTGCAGAAGAACGGTGTGCAGGACATCCACAAGACCATTCAGTCGACTAACGCGCTGCTGGTGGAGTTGCAAAAAGTGGCGGCGCAGCAGTCGCAGGCGCTGACGCTGACGCTGGCGTCGATTCGACGAAGCGCGGCGGCACTGGACAGCGCGGCGCTGGACACGACGGTGCACAACGTGGCGGCGACGACGCGGAATCTGCAGGCGATGACGGCGGAGCTGCAGCGGACGTCGTCGCGGTTGGATTCGGTGGTGGCGCAGGTGCAGCACGGCGACGGGACGGTGAGCAAGATGTTGAACGACCCGGGCGTGTACAACGAGCTGCGGACGCTCCTGGCGCGGATGGATTCGTTGACGGCGGACGTGAAGGCGAATCCGAAGAAGTACTTCAACGTGAAGGTTTTTTAGGCGCGGACAGAGCGGGACAGGGCCGAGCAAAAAGTCTTCCGGGGTATTTCGAAAGAGGTGAAGTGACTATCCTGGCTCCTCTCAAGTTCGCGGTGGCGGCTGACCGCGGGCCCGCATGGAAGGCTTCCTCGGTCTGATGCCTTGTTTTGTTTTTCAAAAGCAAAAAACTGCGCTCGCCATCGTGATCGTTCGTCCCTCGCGCAGCAGAGCAATCCCCGTTGTTATCCTTGTAGTTATCCTTCACAACAGAGCGAGGAAGCACTCCATGCGCGCTTCCCGTTAGTCCTCACATCGCGCTCCCGCCGGACCTAGGAACACCGTCCGAATTTCTGATAGCAGAGGAGACTGCGTCCGGTCGCACGAACGCCGCCTGGTGGGCTTCCTCGTTCTGGGGAACGCGGATTGGGCGGATTGAACGGATCTTGCGAACGGTTAGTTGCTCCTGATCCGCGTCCGCTGTTTGGCCAGGCATCCACGACGTGATAGCGGACACTCCCGGGGACACAGCCGGACCAAGGGATTTTTTTGTAGCGCTTCGCTTCTCGCCGCCCAGCCATCCGTACGATCCGTTCAATCCGCCCAATCGGTGTTCCCCCAGAGCGAGGAAGCGCAACACCGCGCTCGCTTCCTGCTAACAGAAATTCAGACGCGTCCCACTAGCCGCCGAGCTGTACCGGCCTGCGGCCTGATCTTCACGAAGTTCCCCGAAGACTCGAAGAGAAGAAGCCGACCGCTCTCAGGGGCGAGGCTCTAATTGACGCGTAAACGCCGCCAGGCGCACGAGCAGGCGGTGGACGAAGTCGCGGCTCGCGACGTCCGTTAGGCGCAAATTGTCGTCGAAGCGGGTCGCGGCGTTCGACACCAGCACTTCGGGCGCCGGCAGCACGAACGATTGCGTGAACACGAATGACTGGCGCAGCGCCAGCTGCGCGCGCGCCGTGCCGGACATGCCGGTCGATGCGCCCATGAGGGCCACGGGCTTTCCGTGCAGCACCGACGTGGCCGGCGGACGCGATGCCCAATCGATCGCATTCTTGAGCACACCACTCGGCCCGAAGTTGTATTCGGGCGTCGCAATGAGGAGCGCGTCGGCGTCGCGGACGGCGCTGCGCCACGAAACGGCGGACGGCGGTCCGCCTTCCGCGTCGATGTCGGCGTTGTAGTGCGGCAGATCTCCGATGCCGAGATATTCCTCGATCACCATCTCCGGCGGCGTCAGCTCGATCGCGGCGCGCAGCAGCGCCCGATTGAACGACTGTGCGCGCAGACTTCCGCACACGCCCAACACGCGCAGCGGGCTCGTCATGAGAGACGTGGGATACGAGACATCGTCGGCATGCGGCAAGTCTACGCCGCGTCCGCGCTCGACACCGCCGCCCGACTCGTTCGCCGCCGCACGGAGAGCGCGTAGAGCGCCGCACCGATGAGGTTGGCGACACCGAGCGTGACGATGATGCGCGCGGCGAAGGCCCACCGACTCACGACGCCGACGATGGGCACGACGGAGAGCACCAGGTACAGCAGCGTCATGAGAAAGCCGGAGATGGCGGCGATCACGAGACCGCGCGGCGGACGTCCGCCTAACCGTGCCCAGGCCAGCACCGGCAGCGCGAACATCGCGAGATACGTGAGCGCATAGAACGCACCCGACGCGGTATCGAGCATCTGAAACGCTTCCTGCAGCCCGACGCCCGTGACGCCGAACAACAAGAAGGCAAAGGTGACCGCGGCCACGAAGGCGATCGAATTGACCGGCGTTCGCCAGCGCGGGTGCAGCGTCGTGAACCACGCCGGCAGCAGCCCGTCCCAGCCCGCCACCATGGGCAGCCGGGTGTTCCCGGTGAAGAGGAGATTGGCGTTCGCGACGGCGCGCACGAACAGCATCATCACCAGCACCGGCGCCACGATGCCTAACACACCCGACGTCCCATAAGCGAGCCGGAGCGACTGCGGGATCGGCGCGGTGAGATCGATCGCACTGCCCTGCACCAGCGAATACGTCGCGCTCGTGCCGAGAATGAACATCACGGCAATGATCGGCGTGGCCACGACCACCGAGCGCGAGATGCTGCGGCCGGGATCGCGTGACTCGCCGGCCATGATGGCGACCCACTCGAAGCCGCTCAACGCCCCCATGCCTAACTTGCCGAGCACGTTGGCGCTGAAGAGGGACACGCGGGGCACGCCGGTGGCGAGCGGATGGTACGCCACGTGGACCCCGCGTGCGACGGCGACCACCGGCGCGATGATCAACGCGGCGAACGCGACGATCTGGGCGAGGCCGCCGAAATTGTGCACCCACTTGCCGACGCGCAGTCCGAAGACCGACACGACGACCATCATCGCGATGAGCGCGACGCCGATTGTCAACTGGAAGCGCTCGGTGCCGGCGAGCGCGGCCGCGCGCGGGCCGATCGCGTAGGCGAGCGTGCTCGAGACGGCCAGACACGTCGCGGCCAGCAAGACCAGCGTGTACACCCAGAGATTCCACGCGGTGAGAAATCCCCAGAACTCGCCGAATCCGACCTTCGTCCACTGGTAGAGGCCGCCCTCGAGCGGCAGACGCCGGCTCAGGTAGATGACGACGGCGGCTTGCGGCAGGTAGAACAGGGCGATGGCGAGGAGCCAGAACGCGCTCTGCGATTCGCCTAACCGTGCGGCGACGCCGACCCACGACGAGCCGACGACGTACAGGAGCTGCGTGAGAACGAGGTCACGCAGCGCGAGCGGGCGCTTGAGTGCCGCGCTCTGCTCTTCGACCTTGGCGAGGGATCGGCTCACCGGGCCGAATTGACGTGCTCACCGCCTGTCTGGCAAGCACCAACCGCGCCGAGACGGTTGCCGCGCGCGCTACGAGGCGTTCGTCCCCGGTTCGGCCGGCGCGCCGGTCACGACGCGGCGCCGGCCAACGGTGGCGTAGAAAACGGGGATGCCGATCACGACTCCGCCTAACACAGCGACGGTGGACCAGCGGCTGTCGGGCGCGGCGATGGCGTTCACGAGCAGGTAGATCGTGGCCAGGATGAACAGCGCGGGGACCACGGGGTAGCCCGGCACCCGGAACGGCGGATCGTACTCGGGCCGGCGGCGCAGCACGAACACGGCCCCGACGCCTAACGCAAGGAACGGCACGATCGCGATCACGAACGCGTCCGCGAGCTGCTGAAAATCGCGCACCAGCACGAAGATGATGCCGAGCATCGCGCACAACGCGATCGACACGTAGGGCGTGTGGTAGCGCGGGTGCACGCTCGCGACCTTGCGAATGAAGAGCCCATCGTCGGCCATCGCGAAGAAAATGCGCGGCGCCGTGAGGATCGATCCGTTGAGCGTCCCGAACGCCGACAACATCACCGTGATCGCCACGAACACCACGCCGGCCGGTCCAACGATGCGCGCCGCGACGTCGGCGGCGACGAGCGGCGAGCTCGCGATCTGATCGACCGGTAGCACCGCGAGATACGCCAGGTTCGCCAGCGCATAAATCGCGATGACGGCGAGCGTGCCGATGATGATGCCGCGCGGAAGATTCCGGCGCGGATCGCGCACCTCGCCGGCGACGAAGGTCACGTCTTCCCAACCATCGTAGGCCCACAGCACGGACACGAGCGCGAGGCCGAACGCCGACACGCTGATGCTCCCGCTCGGGACCGCGGGCGTGAAGTGCCCACCCGTATGCGGCAGTCCAAGCGCGAGTGCGAGCAGGACGATGAACAACAGGCCGCCATACTTGGCGATCGTGGTCAGGTTCTGCACCAAGGAGCCCCAACGCAAGCCCACGTAGTTGAACGTTGCCGTCAACGCGATCGCGACCGCGGCGATGTAGTGCACGTAGGCGTCGTAGGGCGCGATCGCCGGGTTGTGCCCGAGCACGCGCAGCAAATACTCGGCGAACGTCGTGGAGATGGCGCCGAGCGCAGCCGCACGGATGATCGCGAGCTCCGCCCAACCGAACAGGAAAGCCGGCAGCCGTCCCCATGCCTCACGCAGGAACACGTAAATCCCGCCCGTGGCGGGCAGTGCCCCGGCGATCTCGGCGAGCGTGAGCGCGCCGCACAAGGCGAAGCAACCGCCGGTGACCCAGACGAGAATGAGTGGGAGCGGACCCGGAAGTTTCTGCGCGATTCCCGCCGGCGACCGAAAGATGCCCGATCCGATCGTGGATCCCACGAGGACGGCAATGGTGCTGAGCAGTCCGAGCTGTCGGCGGAGGGACATTACATCGAGGGAATAGGGGAATGGATAACGACGACAGCGCCAACCAGAGAGCAGGCAAACGCGATCACGCACGCTGACGCGAATGTGGTCCGCGGGTTGCTTCCGCAGTACGCTACGGCGATTTTACGGTGTTTCGACTCCAAAATTCAATCCCGTTGAGTCTCAACTTATTCTGGCTCGCTGTGGTGTGCTGCGTGGTCGCGCAGATCGAGATTCTGCGTTCCGCGCTCAAGACCCCGCCCGCGAGCGATAGTTCGGTGCCGGCGCCTGCACGGTGGAGCGAAGTGATGTGGACGCTCATACCGGCGATAGGCCTGGCAGTGGTGCTCGTGTTCACGTGGCGCGCCATCGAGGCGCACGGCCAAGCGCACGCCCTGCGGCCGTCGCAGAGCGCCGCCATCATCGTCGACCATCCATCGTGAGCGACATCCGATGAAGGCGCCGCTGCGACGCCTCTCGTACATGGCGCTGGTCGTTGCCGTCGCCCAGATCGTGTTCGGCGCCATCGTCCGCATCAGCGGCTCGGGAATGGGGTGCGGCAACCATTGGCCCAAGTGCTACGGGCGGTGGTTCCCGCCGTTCGACCAACCCACGCTGGTCATCGAATGGACGCACCGGCTGATCGCCGCGCTGCTGCTCGTGGCGCTGGCCAGTTTGGCCGCGGCGGCGTATGCGACCCGTCGCGAGCCGGGCGTGGGCGGGCGCGGCGGCGTGCTGCGCGCGAGTCTTCTCGCGCTCGCGATGTGGCCGGCGCAGGCGCTCCTGGGCGCGATCACCGTTTGGCTGGGTAACGTGTGGTACGCGACGGCGTCGCACTGGCTGCTCGCGGCGACCCTTCTGGCCGCATTGTCGGCGGCGGTGATGCGCGCCGGTGGGTTAGGCGGGGCGTGCGCGCGGAGGGAGCGCGCGTCGGCGCGGTCGGCGCGCGGCGCGGTTGCGGGCGCCGCGATTGCGTTAGTCACCATCGTGCTCGGCGGCATGACCGCCACGTATCCGGGCGCCAACGTCGCGTGCTCCGGATTTCCCCTGTGCGGCGCGGGGATCGGTTCGGCGGTCGTGCCGACGGGACGCGCGATCCAGATGACGCACCGCGTGCTCGCACTGTTGCTCACGCTGCACGTGTTCGGTTTGCTATTGGGCGTGCGGCGGCGGCGTGAGGCAATCGTGGTGGTGCGTGCGCTCTCCATTGCCGCGGGGCTCATTGTCGCGCAGATCGGCATCGCGGCGTCGATGATCACGCTGCAGCTGCCGCCGGCACTTCGGTCGCTGCACCAGTGCGTCGGGGCGCTCATCTGGCTCACGCTGTTCTCGGCGGCCTACCTCGCGCGCATGGCATCGCGCGCGGAGGAGACGGGGCGGGTGCGCAGCGCGGCCGCGGAGACACCCCCCGCACATGGCGTACACGCGGCCCCGGAGGCAGCGCGATGACCGGCGCGGTGGTGGCCAAGGAACGCACGGGCTCGCTCGCGCGCGACCTGGTGATGCTCACCAAGCCGCGCATCATCTCGCTCTTGCTCGTGACGACGATCGCGCCGATGTACGTGGCCGGCGCGCCGAGCATGCTGCTCGTGCTGGCGGTTGCGTTAGGCGGATATCTCATGGCGGGCGGCGCCAACGCGGTGAACATGTACCTCGACCGCGACATCGACGACCGCATGGCGCGCACGCGTCTGCGTCCGTTGCCGAGCGGCCGCATGGATCCGAGAGCGGTGCTTGCATTCGGCCTCGCACTCGCGACCGGCGCCACCGCGCTGTTCGCGTTCGCGGTGAACGTGCTGAGCGCCGCGCTCGCGCTGGCCGGATTCTACTTCTACGTGTTCGTCTACACGCGCTGGCTCAAGCGCCGGACGCCGCAGAACATCGTGATCGGCGGCGCGGCCGGGGCCTTCCCGCCCCTCGTCGGTTGGGCAGCGGTCACGGGTCGTATCGATCTGGCCGCGGTGTACCTCTTCCTCATCGTGTTCTATTGGACGCCGCCGCATTTCTGGGCGCTCGCGCTGCTCAAGCAGCACGACTACGGACGCGCGGGCGTACCGATGGCGCCCCTCGTGTGGGGCGAGCGCGAGACGATGCGGCAGATGTTCTGGTACACCGTGATCCTCATTCCCATCACGCTGCTGCCGGCCGCGTTCGGCGCATTCGGGATCATCTACGCGGTGTCGGCCGCTGCGTTAGGCGGGCTCCTGCTCGCGGGCGTCGTGCGCGTGATGCGCGTCCGGCCGTGGACGAAGGCGGCGTGGAGCGTGTACAAGTACTCGCTGCTGTATCTCGCGTTGCTGTTCGTCGCCATGGCCGTGGACCGCGCCGTGTCGCGGTGATGTCGGGCGACGATCGGAACCGCGCGCCCGGCCCCGACGAGCTCGGCGTCCTCGTGGCGGCCGGCGATGGTGAGCCGGAGCGCTTGCTGATGCTCGGCAAGCCCGCGAGGGGTCGCGTGCACGTTCGCGAATGGTCCTCGCACAATTGGTCCGGCCCGCCCGACGAACGCGATGTGGCGGTGGGCGATGCATTCGTGCTGTTTCAGCGCGCGCACGACGCGCGCCGGCGCATGAGCGCCGGGTTGTCACAGATCCGCGCATGGCTCGACGGCCGTCCCCTCTGAGCGGCGACAGGAGCGTGGAGGGCACGCCCGGGACGCCGGGCGCGCGCAAAGTTCCATCGCCGCGTGCGCTCGGGCCGCTGCTGCGTCGCATGCGGCCCTATCGCGTGCAGATCGCGCTCGCCTCCGTTGCCCTGCTGGTGAGCGCGGGCATCACGCTCGCGTTTCCGCTCGTCGTCCGCTACTTGCTCGACGCTGCATTCGTGCGCGCGAGCGCGCCGGCGCTCAATCGTATCGCGGTGATCCTCGTTGGTCTCTTCGCCGCGCAGGGGCTGCTCAACTTCGGACAGGTGTGGGTGCTCACCGCCGCGGCGGAGCGCATCATCGCCAAGCTGCGCGACGACCTGTTCGCGCACCTCGTGCGGTTGTCACCGGGCTTTTTCACCGAGCGACGGTCCGGCGAGTTGACGAGTCGTCTCGCGACCGATGTGACGCTGTTGCAGTCGGTGATGACGTATCAGGCGACGGAACTGTCGCGGCAAGTGCTGTTTCTCGTGGGCGGCGTGATCATGCTCACGCTCACGCATCCGCAGCTCACGGTGACGACACTCGCGGTGGTGCCGGTGATCGTCGGCACGGCGTGGCTCTTTGGGCGGGCGCTCAAGAAGGCGAGCACCGGCGTCCAGGATCGCGTGGCCGACGCGATGGGCAGCGCGGACGAAGCGTTCGCGCAGATTCGCACGGTGCAGAGCTTCACGCGTGAATCAGTGGAGGCGCGACGTTTCAGCACGCAGCTGCGCGACGTGGTCATCGCCGCGGTGCGCCGGGCGAAGATTCGCGGCGCGTTCTTCGGCGTGATCACTTTCTGTGCGTTCGGCGGCGTCGTGATCGTGCTGTGGCAAGGCGGTCGGTTGGTACTGGCGCGCGAGCTCACGCCCGGCGCGTTAGTCGAATTCCTGTTCTATGCGTTTTTCGTCGCGGCCGCGGTGGGGTCGCTGGCGTCGCTGTTCGGCAATTACCAGGAAGCCGTGGGCGCGGCGCATCGCGTGTTCGAGCTGCTCGACACGAAGCCCACAGTGGTCGATCCGCCCGAGCCGGTCGCGCTGCCCCGTCCGGTGCGCGGCGACGTGCGGTTCGAGCACGTGACGTTCGGGTACGGCCCCGACCTTCCGACGGTGCTCCACGACGTGACCTTCCGCATCGCGCCCGGCGAAGTGGTCGCGCTGGTGGGCCCGTCCGGCGCGGGCAAGACGACGGTGGCGTCGCTCATCACGCGCTTCTGGGACGTGCCTAACGGAAGCGTGACGCTCGACGGGATCGACATCCGGCGGCTGTCGCTGCTCGACCTCCGCGGCGCGGTGGGCCTGGTGCCGCAGGAGCCTGCCCTGTTCAGCGGCACCGTGCGCGACAACATCGCCTACGCTCGGCCCGACGCGAGTGACGACGAGGTCATTGCCGCGGCGCAGGCGGCGCACGCGTGGGAATTCATCGAGCGCCTGCCCGACGGTCTCGAGACGCGCGTCGGCGAACGCGGGGTGAAGCTCTCCGGCGGACAGCGCCAACGCATCGCGATCGCGCGCGTGTTCCTCAAGGATCCTGCCGTGGTCCTGCTCGACGAAGCCACGTCGAGTCTCGACAGCGAGAGCGAGCGCCTCGTGAACAGCGCCATGGAGCAATTGCTGACGGGGCGGTCGACGCTCATCATCGCGCACCGCTTGAGCACGGTGCGTCGCGCCGACCGGCTGTTGGTGCTCGACGGCGGCCGCATCGTGGAAGAAGGGTCGCACGCCGAGCTGTTGGCGGGCAGCGGCGTGTACGCGCGATTGTACCGCGTGCAGTATCCCGAGGCCGAGGCAACCACGATCTAACCGGCTCGCGCCCGGCGACGAACGTCAGGGCGCCGCGGTGAAGGCGACCGTCGCGCTCGCGCTCTGCCGTGCGGCGACATGGATGGTCGTGTCCCGTTCGCCTAACGACGGCTGCCAGATCGTGAGTTTGTAGGTGCCGGGCGGCACCGAGTCGATCTGGAAGCTGCCGTCGCGCGTCGTCACGGTGAAATACGGATGGTCGAACACGCGAATCCACGCCCGCGTAGACGGATGTACGTCGCAGCGCACCGCCACGAGGCCCGGGTGCGCGATCACGACCGCCGTGGGCACCACCTGGCCGGCATCGCTCTGGTCGACCACGTCGAGGGTCGCGCCGCCCATCGTAAAGCGCGTGCGGTGCGCCACCGGATCCAGGTTCTGTACGTTGAGCATGCCGCCCGCGATCACGGCCTGTGTCATGGGGCGCGCCTCGCAGTGACGCGTGGCAAGATCGTATCGCTTGAGCGACGGCAAGGGCTTGCCGGCATGGATGCCCTCGAGCCACACCACGGCTCCGGCGACACGGTCGCCGCTCCCCTCGACCAGCGTCACGCGTCGCGACGTGCGGCACACACCGGTGTCGGGCATGGCGGTCATCAGGCTGTCCCGCCTAACGCGGCCGTGGACGAGCACGCGGCCGGTGATCCGTCCCGCATCGCCGACGGGCACCACGCGATACCCGGAATCTTGTCGTGCAGCGCCCGCGCTGCGCGCGGGTGGGCCGAGCACCTCCCGCGATACGCGCTGGCTGTCCGCTTCACAGCCCAACACGACACAGGCGGCCAGGAGCGCCGCCATCGGCCGCCTCATCGCCGCCTCCGTATCACCATGAACACGACGATGCCGAGTGCGACCAGCGCGCTGCCTAACAGCGACATGCGCAGCGATTTGTAGAACGAGCTCACGATGCCCGCCACCGCCGCGAGCACGAAGAACGCCGGGACGAAGGGGTAGCCCAGCGCGCGATACGGGCGTATCGCGTCAGGCATCGAGCGCCTGAGCGCGAACACGCTCGCCGCGCCGAGTCCGAAGAAGATCCAGTCTGCGAACACCACGCCGCTCAGCAGCGTGCCCAGGTTGCCGCCGCTGAGGACCAGAAGCGCAATGGACCAGACGGCCATGACCACGATGGCGACGTGCGGCGAGCCGAAGCGCGGGTGCACCCGCGCCGCCGCGTCGATGAACAGTCCGTCACGGGCCATGGCGTACACGATGCGCGAATTGGCGAGGATGGTGACGTTGACGAATCCGAAGATCGAAGCCATCGCTGCCAGCGCGATGAACGTCGCGCCGGAGGTGCCGAACATGCGCGTCGCGGTGTCCGCTGCCACGGCGGTCGACGCAGCGAGCCCGTCGCGGCCGAGCGCGCGCAGGTACGCCGCGTTGGCGCCCAGATAACAGACGACGACAATGGCGATCCCGATAGCGAGGGCACGCGGGATGTTGCGGCCGGGGTCGCGGATCTCGCCGGCCACCATGTTCATCTGCTGCCAGCCGCCGATGGTGAACAACACGGGCACGAACGCCGCGCCGAGCCCGGCGACGATGCTGGCGCGCGGCGCCGGAGGGTGCGCGACCGGCGGCGGCGCGCCAAGCCGCCCCCAGAGCAACACGCCGCCGAGGATGAGGATGCCCAACGCAACGATTTTGGCGACGGTCATCACGTTCTGCACCACGGCGCCGGGTTTCACACCCAGATAATTCACGATCGCGAGGCCGGCGATAGTGACCCCGGCTACGCCTAACTGGCCGCC
The DNA here is from genome assembly GCA_035277485.1 of Gemmatimonadaceae bacterium. Taxonomy (GTDB): domain Bacteria; phylum Gemmatimonadota; class Gemmatimonadetes; order Gemmatimonadales; family Gemmatimonadaceae; genus JADGGM01. Next base: position 18,879 of record DATEKK010000155.1, on the reverse strand, counting down.
GGCGTCGAGCGGCACGAAGTGCGCGACATACCCGGCAAAGCCCACGGCGACCGCGGCGATCGCCCCCGACGCGATGAGCAGGAGCGACATCCATCCATAGAGGAACGCGGGCAGCGCGCCGAAGGCTTCGCGGATGTACACGTACGCGCCGCCCGCATCCGGGATCAGCGCCCCGAGCTCGGCGTACGTGAGCGCACCGGCGAAGGCGACTACTCCGCCTAACGCCCACACCGCGAGGACCCAGCCGGCGGTGGGCAGCTCCTTGGCCGTTTCGGACGGCGTGAAGAAAATGCCGCTGCCGATGATGCCGCCCACCACGAGCATCGCCGCCGAGAAGACGCCGAGCTCCCGGCGCAGGCCGGGCGACTCGGCGTCCACCGGGGACGCCGGGGCCGGGCTCAGACGACGATCAGGTCGCGTTGGTACTCGCGCGGCGTGATCGTGACTGCCGTCTCGCCGATGTGCGCGTTCACTTCGCTGCGCACGCCGATCTCGCCGGCGATGTAAATCCCCGGCTCGATCGAGAACGCCACGCCGGGAATGAGCCGCCGCTCTTCGCGCGTCTCGAAGTTGTCGATGTGCGGACCGGACCCGTGGAGCTGAATCGAGTCGATCGAGTGTCCGGTGCGATGCGTGAAATACTGGCCGAAGCCGCGCGCGGTGATCACGGCGCGCGCCGCGTCATCCACATCGGCGCCGCGGATCGGCACGCTGCCTAACGCGCGCTCGCGCACGACGGCGACCGCGGCATCGCGCGCGTCGCGCACGGCCTCCCAGATCGTGACCGCGCGCGTGCTCGGCGCGCCGATGGCACCCATCCATGTCTGGTCGGCGAAGATGCCGCCCTTCTCTCTGGCCCACAGGTCGACGAGCAGCAGCTCGCCGCGCTGGATGGTACGCCGCCGGCTCGCCGACGGCGCGTAGTGCGGATCAGCCGCGTTAGGCCCGGCGGCAACGATGGCCGGATGGTCGAACTCCAGGTTGGCGCGCTGGAACCGCTCGATGATCCAGCGCTGCAGCTCATGCTCCGCGATCGGTTGTCCCGCGGCCGCGCGGCGGCCCGCTTCGGCGATGGCCTCGCGGCCCACCGTGGCCACGATCTCGGCTGCACGCTCGTGCGATTTCAATTGGTCGGGTGTCCACAACGCGTAGAACCGGGTCACGAGCTCCGCCGATGGCACGACGTCACCGCCCGCGGCGCGCACGAGGTCGATCACGCCGGCCGGCACCCGGTCCACGTACGGCACCGCGTCGCCCGGCGAATATTCCATCGCCACGCGCTTGCCGCGCACCAGCGCAGCCACCGCGTCCTCGAGCGAGCGCCAGGTGCTATACCGCTCGCGTCCCCAGTCGGCGGGCCATTCGCGCCACGGCCCTTGCTCGATGGCATGCGTGATCGCAACAGGCTTCCCCTCGCGCGGGATGTACGCGAACACACGCCGGGTGACTAACCCCTTGAGCCCGAGCACCCCGCTGGCCACGGGATTCGTCCCCTGGAAGTCGAACAGCAGCCAGCCATCCACGCCGGCATCGGTCAACGCGCGCTGCACGTTGGGCAGCATGTCCTTCGTCAGCATGATTTCGTGTCCGAAAGTTAGGCCAAGCGCGTCACGCGGCTCCGGCATCGGCCGCGGTCTCGTCGCGATGGATCGAGCGCCACTCGGCGCGCCACTCGCACGTGCCTTCGCCGCGCGCCGCGCAGCGGACGTGGTCCACCGAGCCGCCGCTGGCCCCGAGCAGTCTAAGCAGCTCGCGGAAGAAAGACTCATAGTAGGCGCAGCCCACACCGCGCGGCGGCACATCTACTGTAGCCGATCGCGACACCTCGAGGATCAGAAACGAACCGTGGCGCCGCACGGACCCATTGAGGTACTTGCTCGCGATCCGCTGTGTTTGACGCAGCGCGATCGGACGTGCGAGCAGTGACGGCAACGAGGAGATGAGTCCGCGCGACGCCGGGGTTATCGACTGATATGTCTGCGTCGCAAGGTAGCGACCGGCCGCACGGAACACCGCTTCGGCGTCCGGCCTGCGGCCGAGCAGCTTGGCGATGCCTACCGTTTCCTCGTACTCGGTGCGCTGGTGTTTTTTTGCGGCATCGGTGAAGCGCTGGATCTGCGCGTACACCGTCTCGCTCAAGCCGAGGCGCTTGTTGCGCAGCTCGGGCACGAGCTCGGCGTCGAGGTCATCGTCGGGGCTGTCCACGCTGCGAACCGCCTCGAGAAAACTCAGCGGGAGAAGCGCGTCGACCGTTGTAGGCATTTGAGGAGGCGGGAACGCTGAATGGCAGCAACCAAGGTAACGGCCCGTAATAGGGGGTTCAAGATTTTTCGGGAACCGATCGGCGAGCCCAAAGCTTCAACATCGGAACGACGGATCGGATTGTCTGCGGCGCACATACGTGCGTCTCCAACGGGGCGTTGCGCCCTGGCGCGCAACGCCCGGCGCTTGTGTAGAGCGGGACTCACTGACTCGGGCTCGGGGTCCTATAATCGAGAGCAGTATGAGCACCAACCCACACACAGACGACCCGTCTCACATTTCGTGCACCGAGGTTCTCGAGCGCATTTACGAGTACCTCGATGGTGAATTGACGCCGGAAGTCGAGCTGCAGATTCGCGACCATTTGGCGTGCTGCCGCCGATGCTTTCCGCACTTTCGTCACGAGCAAGTGTTTTTGCGGTTCCTGGAACGGCGCTCCACGATTCTCAAAGCTCCTCCCGCCCTGCGGCGCCGCATCATGCAAATGTTGATCGACGAGGAAGCCTCGCGCCCGTTGGAGTGATCGCGCGCACGGCCGTCGGGTTCGCACTCGCGTGCGCGATCGCGTTGGTCGCGTGGCGCATGCGTGCGCTCTCCCCGAGTGGCGGTATCGCCGCGCTAGTCGTCGGCACGGCAGCGGTCGTCGCGGGATGGTCCTGGGCTGCTCTTCTTTTTGCTTTCTTTGTGACCGGTACCGCACTTTCGCGCGCCCAACGCGAAAACAAGTTGCGCCGCACCGAATCCGTCGTCGCCAAAGGCGGAACACGGGACGCGGTGCAGGTGCTGGCCAACGGGGGGTTGTTCGCCCTCGCAGCGCTTGCCTCACTCGTGACTCCGGCCATTGCCTGTATGGCGATCGGTGGTGGGGCACTTGCAGCCGCTTCGGCGGATACATGGGGTACGGAGGTGGGAACACTTTCGTCCCGGTCCCCGCGATTGATCACGACGTGGCGACGGGTCGCCGCCGGAACGTCCGGTGGCGTCACGATCGCCGGCCTCCTCGCAAGCGTCGCCGGGGGGGCATTCGTTGGGGTGATGGCGTGGCTCGTGCACTGGCCACCACACGTTGCGGTCGCCGCGGCCGCTGGCGGATTTGCGGGCGCGTTGGCGGATTCGTTCGCCGGCGCGATCCTGCAGTCTCGACGGAGATGCACTCGATGCGGAGTGCTCACCGAACGGGCCGTGCACACTTGCGGCGACGTCGCGCAACGGATCGGAGGCATTCCATGGTTGGACAACGACGGGGTGAACCTGCTGGCGGGGCTCACGGGAGCAGTGGTCGCGCTGATGCTGGCCGGCATGCGATAAGGACAGCGATCGCGCGGGTGGCGTTCGTGGCGCTCGCGGTCGTGGCGGTGGCCTGCATCGACACGACGACGCCGCAGTACTTCAATAACGGCGGATTCAATACCGGGACGGGCGGGGGCGGAGGTGGTGGCGGCGGACAACTGGACAGTAATCTCGTTGGCAGCTGGTCATCGACAATAGTGGACACGGTGAGCGGCGATCCGACGAATCAGCAGACGATCTGGGCGTTCAACGCCGATGGCACCGCGTCGCTGACCGTGATCACGTTCGACATCACGACGAGCGTGTCGGATACGACGGTCAAGAACGGCACGTGGACGGCGAACGGCAGCACGGTGTCGATCACGTTCCAGGCGCCGGACTCGGGCACAGAGCAGTTCACGTACGTCATCAATGGCAGCACACTCTTGCTCGGACAAACACAGTTCGTACGAACCGGGTGACGACGCTTCCTCGTCCGCTCCGTTAGCACGCGACCCGAGGCCGGCGCGCTCGCCGGCCTCGCGTCCCAAGGTGCTCCTCGTGAGCACCAACCGGGAGCGGCAGCCGATGCCCGTCGTGCCTAACGGCGTGGCGTGTGTGGCGTCGGCGTTGGACCAGGCCGGATACTCGGTGCGGGTGGCGGATCTCTGCTTCGCCTCCGATCCCCATGCCGCCGCCCGCGCCGCGGCCCGCTCCTTCCAACCGGACGTCATCGGCGTCTCGGTCCGCAACATCGACAACAGCGATCTCATCGCGCTCGCGCATTACACGCCCGAGGCCGCCGCCGTCCTGCGCACGCTGCGCGACGCCGCGCCCGGCGCCCGCGTGATCGCCGGCGGCGCGGCGTTCGGCGTCGCGCCGGCATCGCTGTTCGACGAGTTAGGCGTGGACTTCGCGGTGGCCGGCGATGGCGAGCGCGCGACGACCGCGCTGCTCGACGCGCTGTCCGGCGGACGCAATCCAGCGGGAATTCCCGGCGTGGTGTATCGGGACAGCTCGAAAACCGTGGTCACGCCGCCCGGCGGCGACCCCGACGTCGATGCGTTTCCCTCGGCGCGCATGCACCGCTGGCTCGACCTCGCGAAGTACGAACGGCGCGGTGGCACCGTGCCCATCCAGACCAAGCGCGGGTGCGTGTTCAAGTGCATCTACTGCACGTATCTCAACGTCGAGGGATGGGGGTATCGGCTGCGCGACCCGGAGCACGTCGTGGACGAAATGGAAGAGCTGGTGCGCGACGCGGGCGTGCGGCATTTCGAGTTCGTCGACTCGACGTTCAATGCCCCGCCCCGGCACGCCGCGGCGATCTGCGAGGCGATCACGAAACGATCGCTCAACGTGAAACTGGACACGACCAATTTCACGCCCGCCGCGGTGCCGCCGTATCTCCTCGACCCGATGCGCGCCGCCGGATTCCGCTGGTTAGGCATCACGGCCGAGAGCGCGAGCGATCCCGTGCTCGAACGGTTGGAGAAGGGCTTCGATGCGGCGCGGGTGCGCGAGGTTGCGCAGCAAGTGGAGCGGGCCGGCATCGGCGTGTTGTGGATCTTTCTCGTGGGCGGTCCGGGCGAGACGATGCAAACGCTGAACGAGACGCTGGCCTTCGCCGCCGAGCGACTCGAGCGAGGCGACGCTGTTTATGTCACCGTCGGCCTGCGTGTGTATCCGGGCACCACGCTGCATCGGATCGCGCTCGACGAAGGCGTCGTCGAACGTGACGACCCGCTGCTCGTGCCGCGCTTCTATTTCTCGAGCGCGCTCTCGATGGACACGGCGGTGGCCCGGCTTCGCGAAGTTGCGGCGCGTCACCCGCGGTTCATGTTCTCGGCCGATTCGCGCTCGGTGATTTTGCCGTATCTGACGCGGCTCGCATCGCTCTTGCACCTGCCACGTCCGCACTGGCGGTACATGGGTTTGTTCCAGCGGGTCGCCCGGTTAGGCGAACGCGTGCGGGCCGGGTAGCCGACTGGGCTCAAGTTCGGATTGCATGGTTGGGGTCGTCAGGAGAGGCGGCAACGGCTTTCAACGGAGGAGGGGAGGCGCGTGCGAATCCGCCTCCGATAACAGTGAAAGTCTTACGACTATCAGCGCGGACGAGGCCGGACACTGACGGACAAGACCAGACCGTCTTGTTGTTTCGAGCCCCGGCATCTCGACCCGTTACAAATCAATCGGCTTTGTCCGCCTTTGTCCGGGTGTCTCCGCTTTCTCACTCGTGGATGCTTGTCCGACAACGGAGGCGGACACGCGAGCAGTGACACGCGTACAAGTGATCGTGGTGGGCGGCGGGCCTGCCGGGAGCTCGACGGCGTGGCACCTCGCGCGGCGCGGGATCGACGTGTTGGTAGTGGACCGCGCGCGATTTCCGCGCGACAAACCGTGCGCCGAGTATCTGAGCCCGGAGGCGTCGCGATTGCTGGACGCGATGGGCGCGCTCGCCGAATGCGAGCGCGCGGGTGCGGCGCAGTTGACGGGCATGATGGTCCGGGCGCCTAACGGAGCATTGTTGCGGGGAGATTTCGCGGCGGCACACGGATTTCACGGGTTCCGGGATCGCGGGCTGGCGCTCAGGCGGTCGTTGCTCGATGCGATTCTGCTCGAGAGAGCAATGATGGCGGGTGCGCGCGTGATCGAGGAAGAACGGGTCACGGGCCTCGTGCGGAACGCACGAGGCGCGGTAGCCGGTGTCGAGGTGCTCGAGGCGCGCGGACAAACCACGGAGCGGCGCGCGGAGATCGTGGTTGGCGCGGACGGGCTGCGTTCGGTGGTGGCCAGGCGGCTCGGGCTTGCGCGGGCGCGGCGGCGGCCGCGGCGCATCGCGATGATCGCGCATTATCGTGGCGTGGCGGACATGGGGAGCTACGGGGAGATGCACGTGGAGCGGGATGGGTACGCGGGGTTGGCTGACGTGGGCGGCGGGCTGACGAACGTGGCCGTCGTCGCCCCGGCGGCGCGCGTCAAGCGCGCCGCCCAAGCGCCGGCGGCCTTCTTCGACGCGTGGCTCGCAGCGCATCCACACGTCGGCGCCCGCTTGGCGGGCGCCGAGCGTGTGGATGCGGTGCGAGCGACGGGGCCGTTCGCCCACCACGCGCGCCGCGCGTGGGCGCGCGGCGCGGCGCTGGTGGGCGACGCGGCGGACTTCTACGATCCGTTTACCGGCGAAGGCATCTACGCGGCGCTCTTGGGCGGCGAGCTCCTGGCGCCGCACATCGCGTCGGCGCTCGACGCCCGGTCGCCGCGCGACGCCGACGCCACACTCGCAGCCTACGACGCAGACCGTCGCCGCACCTTCCGAGGCAAGTGGCGCGTCGAACGACTCGTCGCACTCGCCGTCGCCGTGCCCGCCCTCATGAATCGCGCGGCGGCAACACTCGGCCAACGCAAGGACATGGCGGATCTGTTTGTCGGCGTCGCCGGTGATTTCGTGCCGCCAAGCGAAATCCTTTCCGTGCGCTATCTTCTCCGCCTGCTCGCCACATGACGGAGAACGCGCGCACCATGATCGATGCACCGACGTTCCGCAGCACGCTGGGCCGGTTCGCCACGGGCGTCACCATCCTCACGGCCGTCGACGAATCGGGTCGCGATCACGGCATGACCGTGAGTGCGTTCTGTTCCGTGAGCCTCGATCCGCCGCGCATCTTGTGCTGCGTGGAACGGAGCGCCGACATGTATCCCGTGATCGCGACGGCGTCGCGCTTTGCGGTCAACATCCTGACGACGGCGCAGGAAGCAATTTCGCGGCGGTTCGCCGAGGAGCGCGACGATCGGTTCGACGGGTTGGGCTACACGCGCGGCGTGACGGGCTGCGTGCTGCTCGACGACATCCTCGCCTACGTCGAGTGCGATGTGGCGGCGCGCTACGACGGCGGCGACCACATGATTGTGTTAGGCGACGTGGTCGCCGGCGCGGCGGCCGAGGGCCGTCCGCTGCTGTACTACCGCGGCGGCTACGCGCAGTTGGAGCGGTGATCGCCGTCACGCCGCGCCCGCGCCGCGGGCGAGAATACCTGGACGACGCCGAGCAGATGGACGCCCTCGTCGTCCGCCGCTCGTTAGGCGACGTCGCACGCGCGAACGCGCTGTTCGGAGGTACGCGCGCGGTGATCGCCGAGCTCCGGCGCGCGCTGCGCCGGGCGCCCGCCGGCCGTCCCCTCACGGTGCTCGATGTGGGCACGGGCCGCGGCGACATCCCGGCCGCCGCCACCGCGTGGTGGCATCGCCGCGGCGTCCACCTCGAGACCATCGGCATCGAACAATCCGAGATGTTGGCGCGCATCGCGAGCGAGCAGACGATCGCCGTGTCCGCGGACGCGCTGCAGTTGCCGCTCGCCGATCGCAGCGTGGACATCGCGATGTGCTCGCAGGTGCTGCACCACTTCGAGCGCGCGGATGCGATGGCCGTGCTGCGCGAGGTGCACCGCGTGGCACGGCTGCGCGTGATCGTGAGCGATCTGCATCGCAGCTGGTTCGCGGCGGCGGGTATCTGGCTTGCGTCGTTCCCGCTCGTGTTTCACCCGGTGAGCCGGCACGATGGCGTGTTGTCGGTGCTGCGCGGATTCACGCGACGAGAGTTGGGCGAGTTGGTCGAACTCGCCGTTGGGCAGCAAGCCGACGTGCGCTATCGGTTGGGCTTTCGCGTCACCGCATCCTGGACGCCGGCGTCGCGCGGCTCGTGACTGCACCGCGCGCATTGCGCGAGCCCGTCCAACTCCCGGCCATGCCGGCCGGATGGGCGATGAACGTCACCGACGAACGCGTGGTTCGCGCACCTGTCCGCACGATGTTTGCGCTGGCACGCGACGTCGATCGGTGGCCGGACCATCTCGCGCACTATCGTTGGGTCCGATTCGAGGCGCGGGACGAAACAGGAGGCGGGCTCGTCGCGATGTCAGCGACTCGTTCATTCGGGCCAATGCCTTGGCCAACGTGGTGGACGTCGGAGATGGCCGTCGATTCCGTACGTCCGGCGATTCGCTTTCGCCACGTGCGCGGCATCACGCGCGGGATGGAAGTGGAGTGGTCATTCGTGGAGCGCGACGATGGTGTGCATGTGCGCATCCTGCATTCCTGGAACGGCCCAACGTGGCCGTTGATTGGTGTGACAGCGGCCCGACACGTGATCGGGCCCGTGTTCATTCATGGCATCGCGAGCCGAACGCTTGCTGGTTTGGCCGCGGTGGCCGAGCGCCGGTGACGGCGCGCGCACATTCGATCCTCGAACGCTTGGCGTGAACGACATGTCTCGTCGCGTGGTGATCACCGGCATCGGCTGCATCACTCCCATTGGAACGACCGTGGATGGCCTGTGGTGCGGATTGCGCACGCAACGGTCGGCGGTCACGGAAGTGTCGCGGTTCGACCCGTCGCCGTTTCGGAGCCATCTCGCGGCCGAAGTGCGGGACTTCGAGCCTGACGATTTCCTGGAGAAGAAGCGTGCGCGCCGGTTGGACCGCTTTGGACAGTTCTCGGTGGCCGCGGCGCGCATGGCGATCGAAGATGCGCACCTCGATCTGGCCGCCGAAGACAAGGAGCGCGTGGGGACGATGATGGGCACCGCGTTAGGCGGCGTGGGGTACGCGGAAGAACAGTGCGGCGTGTACTATCGCGGCGGGCTGCGCGACGTGGATCCGGCGCTCGCGCTCATGGTGTTCGGCGGCGCGGCGAGCTGCAACATCGCCATCGAATTCGGCGCGCAGGGCCCCAACAGCACGAACGCCATGAGCTGTGCGTCGGGCACGATCGCGATCGGCGACGGGTTCCGGCAGATTCGCGATGGCTACGCCGACGTGATGATCTGCGGCGGTGCCGAGGCGCCCCTCTGGCCGCTGTGCTTCGGTGCGTTCGCGATCATCCGCGCGATGTCCACGCGCAACGACGACCCGGCGAGCGCGAGCCGTCCGTTCGACCGCGACCGGGACGGGTTCGTGATGGCCGAGGCGGCGTCGGTGCTGGTGCTGGAGGAGCGCGATCGCGCGATCGCGCGCGGCGCGCCGATCTACGGCGAGGTGTTGGGCTACGGGATGTCCAACGACGCGTACCACATGACCGCGCCGAGGCCCGACGGCTCGCAGGCGGCGACCTCGATGCGGCGCGCGCTCGATGACGCGCACGTGAGTCCCGCCGAGATCGACTACGTGAACGCGCACGGCAGCTCGACACCGCTCAACGACGCGACCGAAACGCTCGCGATCAAGCGCGTGTTCGGCGATCACGCGTACCGCATGCAGGTGAGCGGGACCAAGGGGTACTACGGCCATGCGTTAGGCGCGAGCGGGGCGATCGAGGCGGCGATCTGCGCACTGGCGATGACGCGCGACTGGCTGCCGCCCACCGTGAACCTGGCGACGCCGGGCGACGGGTGCGACCTGGACTACATCCCGCGCGTGGGGCGCCCGGCGCAACCCGAGCTGTTGCTGTCGAACTCGTTCGGGTTCGGCGGGATCAACGCCGCGCTGGTGCTCCGGAAGGCGAGCTGAGCGCGGGCCGCGCCCCGTGCGGCGACGTTCCGTTAGGCGACGTATGCAGTGTCTTCCGCAGCGCCTGCTGCACCGTGCGCTCGAGCGAGCGCGCATCGCGGAACGGGTGGTCGCGGCGCCAGGCCTCGAGATCCATCACGGCCTTGGCCATCACCGGGTGTCCGCCGGCGCTGCCGTAGCGCTTGAACGTCGTCCGCAACCTGTCGCCTAACCGAGCGTCGGGCGACAGCGCGCGCGTGCTCATCACCAGGTTCGGTCCGAACACGCCCGACACGGCGGACACTGACGCGCCGGCCATACCCAGACAGAATTCCGCGAGCTGCGCGACGATGTGCTCCTGATCTTCCGGGAGACGCCCCAAGTGCACGTACGCGAGGCCGTCGTGCACGCGCGGCCGCTTGAGCGCTTCGCCGAACCGCTTGAGCGCGAGCGTCCCGTAGGACGGATGTTGGATACGCCGCAGCATCGCCTGGTCGGCGCGCGGGAACAGGTACGCGAACATCTGCAGGTCGTCATCGCTGGCCGAACGCGAGAGCGACTTGGTGTCGGTCACGATGCCGTAGAGGAGCGCCGTCGCCAGCGGCGTCGCGATCTCTTTCTCGTCGGCCGCGAGCAGATACTCGGCGGCCATCGTGGCGCTCGCGCCGAACCAGGTGCGCACGTCGCGGAAGGCCGCGCGATACATGCCGGTGGTCGGATGGTGGTCGACCACCGCGGCGACCTCGGGCAGCGGCACCGTGAAGTACGGCGGCTGCACGTCGACCAGCACCAGCGGCGCGAGCTCGGCGAGGCGGCGCCGCGTCACGTGCTTGACGACGATGCCCAACTCCTCGATGAGGCGGCGGTTTTCGGGACGGGTGACGTAGCCTAACGTAATGATCGGCGACCGCTCGGGACGCAGGCCTAACGCTCGCCGCAGCGCGAGGGCGGAGGCGATGGCGTCCGGGTCCGGGTCGTTCTGCACGAGAAAGGCGCACGTGCGGCGGCCGCGCAGCGCGCGCCGGAGTCCGCGCAACCGCTTGTGCGACGCGACCCGGCGCACGACCAGCTCGATGGCGTCGGCGAGCAACTCGCCTTCGTCCAACCACCGGAGTCCGTCGGCTGCGGTGCCGCGGTGCGCGCGTCGCCAATGGTCGATTACCAGGATCGAGGTCGGCGGGAATGCGACGCGCACGGCTTGCGCCACGCGGCGCGCCTGCGCCTCGTCCGCGAGATCGATGACGGCGATCGCGTCGCGCCCTTCGAGCGCGGCATACGTCTCCGGCTTGGACGGATCGCCGCGCAACGGGACGGACCATTCGGGCACGCGGTGGTGGTCGCCCGTCCACAAAAACACCTCGCGGCCGGCGAGCGCGCTCTGGCGCAACGCCTGCAGCCGAGCCGGCTGGTCCGACACGAACAGAACGCCGACCTTGGACTGCGCCGGCATGGCGTGCGTGCGATCGGTCACGGACCGGACGCCACCACGAACTGTTCGTCGTACCGCCTGATCGCGTCTTGGATTACGCGCAGTGCCACGTCGCTCTTCTCCCATCCGACCGTTTGGACGCGTTTCCCCTCGAGGTCCTTGTAGATGTGGAAGAAGTGTTCGACTTCCTTGAGATAATGCTGCGGAATGTCGGCGATGTCGAAGTATTCGGCGTAATACGGGTCGTGGCTCGGGACGCCGAGGATTTTGTAGTCGAGCTCGCCACGATCGAGCATTTTGAGGACGCCGATTGGCCGCGTGTCGATCTGGCAGCCGGGGAATGTCGGCTCGTTGAGCAGCACGAGGACATCGCATGGGTCGTGGTCTTCGGCCAGCGTGCGCGGGATGAACCCGTAGTCCCCGGGGTAGTGCACCGCGGAAAACAGCACGCGATCGAGGCGGAAGAGGCCCGACTTCTTGTCCAACTCGTACTTGTTCTTGCTGCCGCTCGGGATCTCCACAACCGTGGTGACCTCGTCCGGCGGGTGCGGTCCGGGCGGCAGGTCGTGCCAGGGGTGGATCACGGTGCAGCAGGCTGCGGTTCGGCCGAGGGCTCGCGGTGCATCGTGCCCTTGTACGCCATGGGCTCTTCGACGACGCCAAAGTTCTGGCGGGCGAGATCGGCGATGCGGCGCATCTGCTCGGCGGTGAGCGGTGGTGCATCGGATGCCGCGGCAAACTCCGCGAGTTGATCGCGGTCGTAAATGTTGGGCAGCGTGGTGACGACGCGCGGCTCGGCGAGCAGCCACTGGAGGGCCGCTTGGCCTAACGTGACCCGCTCGGTGAGAAAGTCGAGCGTGCGGACTTTGCGCACCCCGTTCACGAGCCACGAGCGCGGGCGGTGGCGGCGGTGGTCGTTCTCGGGGAACACCGTGTCTTCGGTGTACTTGCCCTCGAGCATGCCCGATGCATGCGTGACGCGGATGTTGAACACACAGTTAGGCGCGTGCGCGCGTGCCGCATCGAGCATCGCCGTACCGGGGTGCTGCTCGAGGATGTTCCAGATCATCTGAATGGTGTTGATGTCGGGCTCGCGCTCGACGAGCTCCACGGCTTCGTACAACCAGCCGATGGCGGGTCCGAAGGCGGCGCCCCAGGCGCGGATCTTTCCTTCGCGGGTGAGCTCGCGCATCGTGTCCCAGACTAACGGATCGCGGACGTGCGCCATTTTCACGTTGTGCAACTGGAGCACGTCGATGTAGTCGGTGTTCAGGCGGCGCAGACATTGTTCGACGGCGTGTCGCATGAATGCCGGCTCGAAGCGCTGCGGGAGCTCGGCCTGTCCGCGGCGCGCGCTTTGTGCTGCGGCGTCGTAGATGTCATAGCCGATTTTCGTGCCGTAGACGACTCGGTCGCGCATGGTGCCGAACGCGGTGGCGAGCTGGCGTTCGCTGCGTCCGTTGCCGTACGCGTCGGCGGCGTCGAAGAACGTGATGCCGTGTGTGTCGTAGGCTTCGCGGAGCATGCCGACGGCCTGGTCGTCGGTTTTCTCGCCCCACCAGCCGGTGGAGATGGTCCAGAGGCCGAAGCCGACTTCGCTCACCGAGACGCCGGTGCCGGGGAATTCCCGATGGTGCATGGTGCCGCTCCTAACGCGACGGCGACACACCCCGCGCCTTGGCCTAACGGAGTCGGGTAGCCGCGTCGATCGCGAAATACGTGATGATGATGTCCGCGCCGGCGCGGCGGATGGCGGTGAGCGACTCCATCATCGCTCGGTCGCCGTCGAGCCACCCGCGCTCGGCGGCTGCTTTAATCATAGCAAATTCGCCGCTCACCTGATAGGCGGCGAGCGGGACCAAGGTCATGCGCCGCACGCGCGCAATCACGTCGAGATACGGACCCGCGGGCTTGACCATCACGGCGTCCGCGCCCTCATCGAGATCGAGTTTCACTTCGCGCAGCGCTTCGCGCGCGTTCGCCGGGTCCATTTGATAGCCGCGCCGGTCGCCCGAGCGCGGCGTGGACTCCGCTGCCTCACGGAACGGACCGTAGAACACCGATGCGAACTTGGCTGCATACGAGAGAATCGGCGTGTGCGTGCACTGTGCGTCATCGAGCGCGCGGCGAATCGCGGCGACGCGGCCATCCATCATGTCGCTCGGCGCAACGATGTCCGCGCCCGCGCGCGCGTGCGAGACCGCTTCGCGCGCGAGCAGCTCGAGCGTCGCGTCGTTGTCGACGTCGCCGTTCACGAGGACACCGCAATGTCCGTGGTCCGTGTACTCGCAAAGACAGACGTCCGTGATCACCACCAGATCCGGCAATTCTTGCTTGAGTGCGCGCACCGCGCGTTGGACCGGGCCATCGTCGGACCACGACTCCGTGCCTATTGCGTCCTTGTGTTCGGGAATGCCGAAGAGCAGGACGCCGCCGACGCCGGCCTTTGCGGCGCGCTCGGCGTCGCGCAGCATTTCGTCGATCGATGTTTGGGCGACGCCCGGCATGGCATCGATGGGGCGGCGGACCTTCGTTCCTGGCCGCACGAACAACGGCAGCACGAGCTGTTCCGGCACGAGGTTCGTTTCGCGGACCAGGCGGCGCAGCGATTCGGTGCGCCGCAAGCGGCGCGGGCGGTGGACGGGAAAGGCCATATGCCTAACGGAGTGGGCGAGGGCGAAACATCGGGTGCACGGATGCGCGCAATTTCATTCGGGCTGCGGCGCCGGCACCGTTTCGAGTCCGCGCAGGCCGGCGAGAATCTCGGCTGCGCCACGCCGCAGCAGGTCCGCGCCGAGGGATGCGCCGGAGGCCGCGGGGTCGTCAGGGTCGACGGACGTGTTGCCGCGGAGCACGCGGCGGCCGTCGACATCCGCGATCAGTCCATAGAGCACGAGGCCCGATGCCTCGGGCATGACGAGCGCGCCGATGGGCACCTGGCATCCGCCCTCGAGCGCGGCGAGAAACGCGCGCTCGGCCGCTACCGCGACCGCCGTTGGGCCATGGTTCAGACGGACCAGCATGCCTAACACAGGCGCATCGTCGGCGCGGGCCTGTACGGCGATCGCGCCCTGTCCCGGCGCCGGCAGCCACTCGGGTGCATCGAGCCACGCGGAGATGCGGCCGTGCGCGTCGAGGCGACGGAGTCCCGCCGCGGCGAGGATGGCCGCATGCACTTGTCCCTCATCCACTTTGCGCACGCGTGTGGGGACGTTGCCGCGCAAGTCAACCACATCGAGATCGGGGCGTGCGGCGCGCAGTTGGGCGCGGCGGCGCAGACTCGATGTTCCGACGCGGCTGCCGCGCGGCAGCTCCGCCAACGACTCGGCGGCTAAGCTCTCGTTCACCACGAGGACGTCGCGCGGGTCTTCGCGCTCGAGCACCGCGGCAATCGTTAGGCCTGCGGGCGAATCGGTGGGCAGGTCCTTGAGCGAGTGCACGCAGCAGTCGACTTTGCCGTGCGCGAGCGCGGTCTCGAGCTCGTGGGTGAACAAGCCCTTGGCGCCGATCTCGCGCAGCGGTTGGTCCACGCGTTTGTCGCCGGCGGTCTTGAAGGCCACGAGCTCTGTGTGCACGCCGTGCGCGGCGAGCATCGAGGTGACCTGACGGGCTTGCCGGAGCGCCAGCTCAGACGTGCGCGTTGCGACGCGGAGGGCTGTTGGCTGCGTGGCGGGAGATAGTACCATTGCTGCTCAATCTATAGGGGAAATCAGTGGCAGCGGGCGCCAACCAGCAAGCTCGCCCTGAGAGCAGTACCCAAATGCCAGCCATTACTCGACGGTGTACCGGCGCAGCGCTAGTCGGCTACCATTTTCGCGCCTTGGAGGAATCTTCGTGCTCGAACGCGGATTCCATCCGATCGATTTCGTCCGACGGAATTGACTTCTTCTTTGCAGTTTGCCGCCAGCGAGCGACTGCCCGCGCGATCTCGCCGGCAGCAGGCCCGCCGTACTTGCGCGCATATCGAAATTGAAGAATCTCTGGACGCGACAGACGAATGCTTTCGCGATCCTGTTTGCATTGCGTCTGGCTCAACTGGGGAGGCTCCGGAGGATGGACCGTTAGGCGAACTCGCCGAAAAGATTGGCGGCGGCCATGCATTTGCGAAGCACGTGCTTGAGCGCGGCGAGTTCAAAGAGTTCGGCGTTGAGACGCAAGCTCAGCTGCGTCATTTCACGCTAAACATACTGAGAAATGCGAAAACCGGCCGATAGCAAGCGGCTGAGCATGTTCCGCACCGCCTATTGGGACGAGGCAACGGGCACCATCGTTATTACCGACATGTTGCACCGAGACAAGGGTACCATCTTCCGGCCCAAGAATGGCCGCGCTTATTTCGATAACCTCAAGCCTGAAAAATGACTATGGAAACTCTTAAAGCGGGGAATGGTTCTGCGACCATCGTTCTTGATCGGCGCGAGCTCCGTACGCTTCAGAGTAGCCTCAACGAGGTGTGTAACGGTATAGATATCGATGCAATTGAGTTTCCCACGAGAATCGGCGCGCCACGTGAATCCGCACTCAAGCTCCTTGCGCAACTGAGTCGCGTGATAGACCAGGCAGAATCAGAAATGTAAGTCGTGCTGTGAGGTCAATTTTGGTGCTGAGACGACGAGTGGCGCTCACGGCGCGCGACCCAACGTTGCCAGGTGCTGTCGCTTTGTGCCGCGTCTCGCCTAACCTTCACTGGTACTGACGTGACCCCCGCCACCTGATCCAGTTATTCTTGCCGATCCTCACTTTCGAAGGATCGATGCGCAAGAGCCGCTTCACGGACGAACAGATCATCGCGAGGCGCGATTGGTCTCGAGCGTGAAGCGACGATGCAGCACGTTCGGCGCAGCCGGTTGGGCCGCATCGCTGAGACGTGGTCACCCGATACGTGGGGGTGCTCTTCGCCCGCATGCCCGCGCAGCGCATGAGGCGGGCTCCTAAAGCCAGGCTTTTTTCCTCGTTGTGCGCTGTTTTCGATAGCGCGCGCCAAGATAGTCCTCCCGCTTCACGGCGCTCATCGGCACGACCGCCTACCGCATCCCGCTGCGTTTCGTTAGCATCCGTTAGGCAAACGGGGTCACTTCCATGCTCTACCGAAGAGGACCTGATCGTGGCGCGGCATGACTCGAGGAGCTTGGCAGCCCGCATCGGCTTGAACCTTGCTTGGGGCGGGGGCATTGGAGCCGTTGTTGGGTTGATTTTCTGCGCGATCGCGACAGTGCAAAGGATCGCACGTGGCCCTCAGTTCATCGAAAGCTACGGCATTGGGTTCGGCACGCTGTTGCTGTCCTACGAGGCCCGTTGTGTCGCGGCAGGACTTCTGGTTGGAGCCGCACGGCCGTTGCTTCGATGGCGGCTGGGCGCAATCGTTGTAGGGATGTTGGCAGGAACCGTTGCGGCCGGCGCCATCGGATTAGGGATAAGCGGCCCTATCATGGGCTGGGGCGCGGATGCCTGGACCGCTGTACTCGTTATGGGCGTGTTGGGCGGCGGTTGGGTGGGCAACTCCAGCTGGGAGAAGTACGTCGAGCCAACACTGCCGGGTCCTGAGCTACCACCCGGTCCGCCGCCGCCGCCGCCACCTCTTGGCTTGTGGCGGCCTCGTTGATTCGCGATGAACTCCCGCTGCGCAAGCACACAAATCCTCGCGCCGCTTGGCCTCGTTTCCGAGGCAGAATTAGTCACAGTGTTAGTCGCCCGTCCGGTTCATCGCGTCCAACCACGGAACCCGTACCGCTCAACTTCGGCGGTACCGAAGCTTCGCCCGTCTTATCCCTGGCTCACCGGAAAGCGGCCATGACCGCGTCCACGATTGCGTCGATGGTTGCCGCCATAGCCTCGGCGTGGACGGTGAGGCCCAAGGAACGCGCAGCGTCACTGGTGATAGGACCCATGGTGATGACGCGAGCATGGCCTAACGCAGCGGGGCTCCCCACCGCGTCGAGGAAGAATCGAACAGTTGATGCGGACGTGAACGTGATCGCGTCCACGCCATTCGCGGCGAGTGCATCACACGCTGCGCTCGCGCCCGAGGCGTCCGGCACGGTGCGGTAGGCGACGACCTCGTCCACGTCGGCGCCCATGTCGTGCAGCGCCGCCGGAAGCGCGTCGCCCGCGCCCTCCGCTTTGATAAAGAGGACGCGCGTGCCGCGCACATCGGACCGTTGGCGAAGAACCTCGCCCAGGCCTTCCGCCGTGGCGCGCGCAGGAATCACGTCGGCGGCAATGCCGCGGTCGAGGAGCGCGCGCGCGGTCGCCTGCCCAACGGCGCCCACGCGCACGCCGGCGAAGCGACGCGCGTCGCCGCCGGCGTCGCGGAGTGCGGCCCACACGATCTCGACCGCGTTCTGCGACGTGAACAGCACCCACTGGTACGTGTCGAGACGACCGAGCGCGTCGCGCAACGGCGCCGGGTCGGCGGGCACGATGACGATGGCCGGCGCCTCGATCACCTCCGCGCCTAACTCAGTCAGTCTGGCAGCCAGATCCGACGCCTGCGCGCGCGCGCGCGTCACGATGATGCGGCGGCCGGAGAGCGGACGCCGGTCGTACCACGCGATCTCGCCCCGCAGGCGCGCCACCTGGCCGACGATGGTGATCGACGGGGCCGCAATGCCGGCGGCGCTCGCGGCGCTCACGATGCCGGCAATGGTGCTCTCGACCGTGCGCTGCCTGGGCCACGTGCCCCACTCCACCACGGCGGCCGGCGTGTCCGCCGACAACCCGCCCTCCGTTAGCGCCGCGACGATATCGGGCAGCCGCTTCACACCCATGTAGAGCACGAGCGTACCGCCCGCACGGGCGAGTGCTGCCCAGTCGACATCGCTGTCGCCCTTCGTCGGATCCTCGTGGCCGGTCACGAATGTCACCGCGGATGCGACACCGCGATGCGTGACGGGAATGCCGGCGTACGCCGGCGCGGCGACTCCCGCTGTCACACCGGGCACGATCTCGAACGGCACACCCGCTTGGGCGAGCGCCTGCGCCTCCTCGCTGCCGCGTCCGAACACGAACGGATCGCCGCCCTTGAGTCGCACCACGCGCTTGCCTTCTCGCGCGAGTCGCACGAGCAACGCGTTGATCGCCTCCTGCCTCGCCGAAGGTGCACCGCCGCGCTTGCCGACATCGTGCATCTCGGCATCGGGTCGCACGGCTCCGTTTTGCACGATGCGCGGATTCACGAGCGCGTCGTACACGACGGCGTCCGCCTGGGCGAGCAGTGCGCGCGCGCGAACGGCGAGGAGGCCCGGATCTCCCGGGCCTGCGCCCACGAGTGAAACGAATCCTGCTGTTGAGCGGGACCGATCTGGCGGCGGGGATGATGCGTTCATCACTCGGAAAATGCCCCGCGCAGCATACAAACTCAACGCAGCGACTCGCGCGCTACGTGCATCGCGGGCCTCCGACGCGTATGATCATGGGGACATGACCACGCCAGCGGGGGAA
>DATEKK010000154.1:0-1525 GCA_035277485.1 Gemmatimonadaceae bacterium | reverse complement strand
TGGCTCGATGATCGAGATCCGCATCCAGTCCGGCAGGTTAGGCGGGGTCACGTTGGTCCAGGTCGTGCCGCCGTCGCGCGTGAGGTAGATCATGCCGTCGTCCGAGCCGGTCCAGATCTCGTTGGTCACGACGGGCGACGGCGCGATCGCGAAGATCGTCCCGTAGTACTCGACGGACGTCTGGTCCTTCGTGATCGGGCCGCCCGACGGGCCTAACGTGCGTGGATCGTGGCGCGTGAGGTCGGGGCTGATCACCTGCCAGCTCGCACCATCATTGCGCGAGCGGAACAGCACCTGTGCGCCCGCATAGAGCGTATTCGGGTCGCGCGGCGAGATCGCGAGCGGGTACGTCCACTGAAACCGATATTTGATGTCGCCGGCGCTGTAACCCATCGGGTTGTCCGGCCACGGGCTGACGACGGTCATCTGATGCGTGCGCCGGTCGAGCCGGGTGAGACGGCCATCGTACGATCCGGCGAATACGACGTTGGGCGAATCGGCGCGCGCGACGATGTATCCGCTCTCGCCGCCGCCCACGTCCTCCCACTGGCCGATGTCGATGCCGCCATCCCAGCGCGAGGGGCCGCACAGCGTACCGGAGTCCTGTTGGGCGCCGCACACCTGGTACGGGAAGTCGTTGGTGGTCTCGACGTGGTAGAACTGCGCCGTCGGCTGCACCTGCGGGAGCCAGGACGTGCCGCCGTTGATGGACACGGTGGCGCCGCCGTCGTTCGCCTCCGCCATGCGCTTGGGATCGTTAGGCGCGATCCACAAGTCGTGGTTGTCCGTGGATGGAGTGGCGATCGCCGTGTCGAACTTCGTGCCGCCGTCATCGGACCGGAACATGTGCACGTTGAGCACGTACACGCGGTTCGAGTCCTTCGGGTCGGCGAAGATGCGCGAGAAGTACCACGCGCGCTGGCGGAGCTTGCGCTCGTCGTTGGTGCGGTGCCAGCTGGCGCCGGCGTCATCGGAGCGGAACACGCCGCCCGAGTCGGCCTCGACGAGCGCCCACACGCGGTTGGGAGCAGCCGGCGACACGGCGAGCCCGATGTTGCCGATCACTCCGTTAGGCAGACCGGGCGCGTGCGTGAGCTCGGTCCAATGCTCGCCGGCATCGGTCGATTTGAAGATGCCGCTCCCGGCGCCGCCCGACGACAGGAGCCATGGCGTGCGGCCCGCTTGCCAGAGGGCGGCGTACAGGATGTCGGGATTCGTCGGATCGAGCACGAGCTCGATCGCGCCGGTGGAATCGTTTCGAAACAGCACCTTGCGCCAGTGCGCGCCGCCGTCGGTCGACTTGTACACACCGCGCGAGGAATCGGGCACCCACACGTGGCCGAACACCGCGGCGTACACGACGTTCGGATCGCGCGGGTCGACCCGCACGCGCGCGATCTGGCGTGAATCCGCGAGTCCGGCGAACTGCCACGTTTTGCCGGCGTCGGCCGACTTGAACATGCCGTCGCCGTGCGAGACGTTACCGCGGATGTCGTACTCGCCCGTCCCGACGTACACGATGTCG
>DATEKK010000153.1:0-9369 GCA_035277485.1 Gemmatimonadaceae bacterium | reverse complement strand
CTGCTGGTCCGAATCGGCCATGGGCGCGGCGATGAAGAGCAGCGCCTTTCCGTTAGGCGAGAACTCGAAGCCGCGCACGCCGCCTTTGTGCTTGGTCACCTGCCACGGCTCGCCGCCGTCGGCGTACTCGAACCACACCTGCGGATGCGCATCCTTGTCCTCGCCCGCCAGCTCCGTGAAGGCAATGATCTTGCCGTCGGGGGACCAGCGCGTCCCCGACACGCTCTTCTCGCCACGCGTGTATTCGCGCGCCGCCGACGCGGGACCGGCCGATGGCACCACCCAGAGGTGCGTCACCGTCTTGCCGGGTTTGTCCTTGTCCATGTCGAGGGACGACACCAGATAGGCAACGCGCGACCCGTCGGGCGACAACCTCGGCGACGACACCCTCGCCACCCGCAGCGCCTCGGCGCTGCCGAACAGGCGCTTCCCGTCCTTGCTGCGCGCGGCCGCGCTGTCTGCTGCTGCGCCCTGCGCCGGCGTGGCGAGCGCGACGGTGCCCACGGCCACGCAAGCGGCGACGGCCGACAGCACCCAGTGGTGCCGAGGTACGTACCTCATCTGGACACTCCTTCTATGGTGCGACGTGAGGGGTGGGGTGACGACCACGCAGTATGCCCGCGGGTACATGAGCCCGCAAGGCCGCAGGCGGCCAGGTCCGTTCCGCCATTTCTGTGCAGGTGATCGCGTGACCCGTGCCTAACGGCACCCCGAAAACGCACGACGCCGGACACCGCCAAACAAACCCTGTCACCGTGGTTTGTCCGGTCGTGTCCGACCTTGTCCGGTCGTGTCCGCCTTACTTGTCGATCGGCAACCCGCTCGGCACGTGCTTCGGCGTTAGGCGCAAGAGGTTGCGGGCCGCGGGGTCGGTCAGGGCCGACATGTAGTCCATCAACTTGTCTTCGATCTCGGGCGTGAGCACCACACCAACGATGAGCGTGTCGCGCTCGGCGATCACGGCTGCTTTGTTGTCGAACACGGTGCGGCGCAGCGGCGCGATCAATTGCGCCGGATTGTAGTCCATCAATTTCTCGTCGGAGTTGCTGTAATGGTCGATGAAGTCGCGCAGCGAGATGATCGAGCCGTCGTGGCCATAAGGGCCCGTGAGCTCCACGTTGCGCAGCGGCGACGTGCGGAAACGATACTGGTCCGCCGGATCACCCGTCACGTTCATGCGGCCGAAGTCATCGAGTCCCGACGCGCCGTTGCCCTTCCCTGGTCCGATCTGCGGAACGGCGACGTTGTGGAATTCGTCGTCGCTGAATGTCGAGCCGTTGTGGCAGATCGAACACTTGAGCGTGAGGAACTCTGCCGCGCCGTCCAGCTGGCGCTGCGTGAGCGCGCGGTCGTCGCCATCCAAAAAGCGGTCCCACGGCGAATTCCGGAACGTGAGGTCGTTCACGATGAAGCCGGCGATCGCGTTCGAGGCGTACGCGAAATTCATGTCGTCGAAGCGCTTTCCAGGATACGCCTGCTCGAACATCCGGCGATACTTGGGGATGGCGCCTAACCGACGCATGAGGCCGGCCCAGATCTGCGTCACGTCGTTGTCGGTGAAGCCCGACAGCTCGTTGCCCGACGACCCGCGCATCTCGGCGGCGCTCGTCGGCGGGAACATGGGCTGCGCCGACAACGCGCCGAACTCGAAGACCTTCGTCATCTGCGGGGTGAGTTGCGCGCCGGCCGGCGTACTCACGTGCCCGTGGGCATCGACCTCGACACGCCCATCCCAGAACAAGTGCCGCATGGCGCCGAGGTTGAAGAACGGGGGCGCGTTGCGCGGAATGTTGACGCCGTCCGGGTGCGTGCGGTCAGGCCCGAGGCCCGTGCCGCCGGCGCCGATGGAGAGGCTGCGCGCGTCGCCCGTCTCGTAGCGCGGCAGGTGGCACGTCATGCACGACACGTCGTGATTGCCGCTCAGAATCTTGTCGAACGCGAGCTCGCGGCCCAACCGCACGAGCGCCGGCCGCACGTGCGGCGGCTCCGGGTAGGCGACAATGCCGCGGGATTTCGCGAGCTGCCTAACGAGGCGCGGCGTGATCGTGTCGCCGCCCTGGGTGAAGCGATTGCCGTTGGGCACCGCCGACATTTCCGTCGGCTTCTCCGAACATCCGGCCACCAACCCTGCGAGTACGGCGGCCAAGCCCAGACCGAACCAGGAACTCCGCATGATTCCTCCGGAACGCGTGTCGTGTCGCCTTCTCTCATCAATCGGAAGTCGAGGCCCGGCCCCGACACGACGCCCGTGCCATGGGCAGGCCCAGCTGTGCGGGCCAAGGAACGCACGTAGCATTCGCCCGGGCCAGCCGGTACACTTTGAAACAGACACGCACCGGAGCGGAGACCCATGCCGTCGTACACCGTACTCGTCAATGGGCGGTCGCACACTGTAACCGTGGCCGCCGACACGCCGCTGCTCTGGGTGTTGCGCGATTCGATTGGCCTAACGGGCACCAAGTTCGGGTGCGGCATGGGCCAGTGCGGCGCGTGCACCGTCCACTTGGACGGCAAGGCCGTGCGGTCGTGCATGACGCCGATCACCGCCGCGAGCGGCCGCAAGGTGACCACCATCGAAGGCCTTGCCACCGAGCACGGACACCGGTTGCATCAGGCATGGGTCGAGGAAGACGTGCCGCAGTGCGGCTACTGTCAGTCGGGGCAGATCATGTCGGCCGCCGCGCTGCTGGCGGCGCACCCCAAGCCCACCGACGACGACATCGATCACGCGATGTCCGGCAACATCTGCCGGTGCGGCACGTACGGCCGCATCCGCAGCGCGATCCACCGTGCATCGCAGGAGGTGTGAGATGGCCTCCACCGTCACACGCCGCGACTTTCTGCGCTCGAGCGCCGGCGCGGGCGCCGGGCTGCTCATCGCGCTCTACCTGCCGTCGGCCGACCGCCTTACCAAGTTAGGCGATCACCATCGCGACGCGGACGGCCTGTCGCCCAACGCGTGGCTCGTCATCGGCACCGATGACACGGTCACCGTGTACTTCGACAAATCCGAGATGGGCCAGGGCGTGATGACCGCGCTGCCCATGATTCTCGCCGAGGAGCTCGACGCCGACTGGACGCGCGTGCGCGTGGAGCAGGCGCCGGTGACGGCGGCGTTCATCACGCTGCGGCACGGGCGCTTGAGCACCGGCGGCAGCACGTCGGTGCGCACGTCGTGGGATCCCATGCGTACGGCCGGCGCGGCCGCTCGAGAGATGCTCGTGGCTGCCGCGGCGACGCAGTGGGGCGTCGAGCCCGCGTCGTGTCATACCGACAAGGGTAAGGTCATCCACTCGGCCTCGAAACGGTCGGTGACGTACGGACAGGTGGCCGCGGCCGCCGCGAAGCTGACCGTGCCCGCCCAACCGAAGCTCAAGGAGCAGAGCGAATTCCGCATCGTGGGGACGCGCACCAAACGCGTCGACACGCCGGCCAAGACCAACGGTGCCGCCGGATTCGGCATCGATGTGCGGCAGCCGGGCATGTTGGTGGCGGTGGTCAAGCGATGCCCCGTGTTCGGCGGCAAGGTCGCGCGCGTGGACGACACGAAGGCCAAGGCCGTCCCGGGCGTTAGGCGGATCGTGCAGATCTCGAGCGGCGTCGCCGTGCTGGCCGACGGCTACTGGCCGGCGTACAAGGGGCGCGACGCGCTCACAGTCGAGTGGGACCTGGGGCCTAACGCAACGCTCGACTCCGCGGGCATCTGGAAGATCTTCGAGGACCGGCTCGCCCAACCGTTGGCCGTGGTGCGCGATAGCGGCAGCGTGGCCAGTGCCGATCCCGCCAAAACCGTGGAAGCCGAGTATCGCCTGCCGTACCTGGCGCACGCGACGATGGAGCCGATGAACTGCTCGGCGCACGTGCGTGCCGACGGGTGCGACGTATGGGTCCCCACGCAAAATCAAACGGGCGCGCTCGACACCGCCGCACAGATCACCGGTTTATCGAAGGATCAGATCGCGATCCACACCACATTCTTAGGCGGTGGCTTCGGACGGCGGTCGAAAACCGATTTCGTGACCGATGCTGTCGAGGCGTCCAAGGCAGTGGGCGCGCCGGTGAAGGTGATCTACGACCGGCCCGACGACATCCAACACGATGGCTATCGGCCCGCCGCGCTGCACCGGCTGAGCGCGAAGCTCGATGCGAATGGGTGGCCGGTGGCGTGGACGCACAAGTTCGTGGCGCCGTCGATTCTCGCGCAGTACGGCAAGCAGGCCGTTGAGAAGGGCATCGATGGCGACGCCGTGTCGGGGACCGGCGACGACTTCCCCTACGCGATTCCCAACATGCACGTCGAGTACGGCATCCCCGAGACGCCGGTTCCTGTGTGGTGGTGGCGTTCCGTTGGGCATTCGAGCACGGACTTCGTGGTCGAGAGCTTCTTGGACGAGCTGGCGGCCGCCGGCGGAAAAGATCCCGTGGAGCTCCGGCGTCACCTGCTGGCTGACTCGCCACGCCGGCTCGCGGTGCTGAACCTGGCCGCGGCGAAGTCCGGCTGGGGCACACCGATGGCTAACGGACACGCGCGCGGCATCGCGCTGCTCGACGGCTTCGGCAACACGATCGTGGTGCAGGTGGCCGAGGTGAGTCTCGAGGGGCAGAAGGTGCGCGTGCATCGGGTGACGTGCGCCGTCGACTGCGGGATCGTCGTGAATCCCGCCATCGTCGAGTCGCAGATGGAGAGCGCGATCATCTACGGCCTCTCCGCGGCGCTCATGGGGGAGATCACGCTGAAAGACGGGCGGGTGCAGCAGAGTAGTTTCGCGGATTATCCGGTGATGCGGATGAATCAGGCGCCCAAGATCGACGTCCACATCGTCAAGAGCAGCGAGCACCCGGGCGGCATCGGCGAGCCGGGGACTCCGCCGATTGCGCCGGCAGTGGCGAATGCAGTGTTCGCGTTGACGAAGAAACGGGTGCGGGAGCTGCCGATTCGAATGGGTTAGGCAACGGAGGCCAAAGGCTCCTACGCCCTTATCCAGAGTCGCCTAGCCCAACGACAACCTCAGCAGGGTTCTTACTGCTCGGCAACCTTAGCACAAAGCAATTAACCCAGGTGTCCAGAAAAACCGGTGGAAGTTCAACGATCCGACCGGCAAACATCACGACCGACATCCAGACTACGGCTCGGCCGGTCTGATTGAGGCTAACACAGCCAGTAACTGCCCAATCCCGTCCGGAAAGTTGCCCCGCAGATGACTCTCGATGGCAAGGACCACCCCCGGCGAGAGCTCGAGATACGCTTTCGCTTCCATTATTGGGAAATGGAATTCGGGTAGTACCGAGTCAGCGGCGAAGTCCAAGCGGTGCCCTGCTACCTCCATTTGGCACCACATAGCACCCGAGCCTGCCGGCCGCGACAACTGCCATCCAGGTGTGTGTAGCACGCGATACATGAAGTTGATATTGCCCGTGCCTCTCGACCAATTGAGCACTTCGTACGGCTCGAACTTGCTAACGTTTACTGCCGGCAGAACGTAGGGACGTCCAACGCTCGTACGCAATCAATCTCGATCTCGATAATTCTGCGCCCAACGCGTGCTACGTTATCGACACTTTTGCCGACAGTGCCGGTGGACTTCCATCACGGGCATATACTCGCTGGCGGCGTCTCCCCTCAGATTCGCTTCGCATCGACCTATTTCATGGCCCAGACGCAGGTTACTTCTTGCAACTGAAAATTCGTGCCGATACAGTGTCTGGCTTGGCCGCGCACTGGTCAGTGAGGGAGGGCGGGCGCAATACCGCCGACTCGGTTCGAGGCAAGCGTTTACGTGATGCGGACGTTCATAACTGCTCGCGAACGACGCCCCCGCAATGACGGACCCCGCCGGCGGATCCACGTCTTCTTGCCGAGCCTCACGACGGTGGTTCATGCACGACCATCGCCTATAGCGGCGCCGGTGAGAGCCTCGCGCCCACGGCCTTGGTCGGTCACGAATCCGTTTTCGACCGCCCGCCGAAGCCGCCGCCTAAAAATGTCGTGGCGCACGCCATGTTCTCGCGAGTATCTATACGCGGTTCATGTTCTTCAGAGTTAACAGGCAGGGGCCGACGACATGTTTACAGGCGAAAAAATCGTCGCGCTGCTCGAGCAGCTCGGCGTCACGCACGTCGTCACCGTCCCCGACAGCACCGTCGGGCGCTGGCAATCCGCAATCGAAGAACGCGGAACAATACGGCTCATTCGCGTGTGCCGCGAAGGCGAAGCGTGGCAGGTAGCCGCTGGCCTTTACTTGGGCGGCGCGCGGCCGCTCGTGCTCATTCAGTGCACCGGCCTGCTCGAGTCGGGCGACGCGGTCCGAAACGCGCTGCATGATTTCGGATTGCCGCTCTTTGCGATCATCGGCTATCGCAGCTACCTAAACCAGGACACGCTGCCTGGCGACACGTGTCTCGTATTCACCGAGCCTACACTCGATGCGTGGAAGATCGACTATCGGTTGATTACCGCGCCATCGCAGTTCGACGAGATCGGCGCGCATTGGACCACATGTCACGAGGCCGGTGTGCCGGGCGCGATTCTTCTCGCCGAAGGTAAGGCATGAGCGCACCGACGACGACGCCGGCCACACGCGCCACCCGCATGCCCGCCAAGGAGGCGCTCGCCGCGGTGCACGCAGCGCGCGGCCCGCGCGACATCGTCATCACGACGATGACGCCCGCGCGCGACTGGATGCTCCTCCCTCAGCATCCGTTAGACCTCGTGCTCGTGCCGTCGGCCATGGGCAGCGCGCCATCGATGGGCCTCGGGCTAGCGCTCGCCCAACCGGACCGGCGCATCATCGTCTGCAATGGCGATGGCTCGATGCTGATGAACCTCGGCTCGCTCGTGTCGATCGTGAACGCCGGCGCGACGAATCTCGTCCTCATCGTGTTCGTGAACGGCACGTACGAGGTGACGGGCTCGCAGCCTGTCCCAGGCGCCGGCCTCGTGGATTACGCAGCGCTTGCGCGCGCCGCAGGTTTCGAGTCGGTGTACTCGTACACGTCGGACGACGCATGGCGCCGCGACGTTAGGCAAGTGTTCGAGGCGACCGGGCCGACCTTCGTCTTCCTGATGGTGGAACCGGTGCACGGCCTGCCCGGACCCAAGTCGCCCGGCCCCGCGCGCGAGCGCGCGCGGCGCTTCATGGAGGCGCTCCGGAGCTGAGCGCGCCCGCGGAGCCAGCCTAACGCAAGCCGCCGACTCTAGGCGTCGCGCCTCAAGCGCGCCGTCCAGCCGGGGGTACGCGCCATAGCGAAATCCGCGTCTCGCGGCGGGACCGCCACCACATAGCGCACGCCGTCCAACAAGGTCGCCAGATGCGCTGGCGCCCCGGAACGAACCTGCTCATCGACGGTGAGACACTGCTCCGCCCAATGCCGGTCGACTCGGTACGTGTTGCCGTCCTCGGCCTCGATCACGAGCTCGCCTTCCACGCAGCGGGCAACCCCGCGAACGTGCGAGAGTGTCGCATTGGCGCCGAAAACCGCCGCCAAAACCACGGCTCCATCGAGATCAGCCGGATTCATGACGTCTAACGATTGGAGATAGAATCAGACGCGAGCATCACTGGAGTCGAGCCACGAAGAAAGTACCAGTTGCCATCCGTCCGGAGTTGCAGCACGAAACCATACGACTTACGCTGAAACAGCGCGCTGCTTGAATTCGACGCATTGTCCACCGCACGCACGACGACGTTGGCCAGGTGCAAGCTGTCCACGTGCGGCCGCTCGGCGCGAAGAATCGCAATTGCACGCCGCTTGAGCGCCACCGTATCCGCGAGGCCACGCGTCGCCGCGTAATCGATCAGGAAACCAGGCGGTTGTCCAGGCACGCGCACCAGCTCAGTCGCAAGAATTCGCACGGAATCGGTCGCGCTCAGGTGCAGAAACGCCTGGGCATGGAGCGGGCGACCGGCGCAGATGATGAGCAAGACGACCGCGAACGATGCCCGCGTTAGGCGGCGACGGTAGGCCGCCACATCCCGAGACGCGCGGTAGTGCGGTGCAAAGTTAGTTGGCACGAGACACACTCCATGAGGAATGTTCCTCGAGCCTCAGTCTGCGAAGCGCGTGCCGTAAGGCGGTCGGTCGAAACGCCTGTAATGTCGGAATGACCGGTGCGCCGGGAGCGTTCCCATTGCGAAGCTGCTCGCGGGCGGACAGTCTACCGCATCAACGTGACCGGGCTCACATCGCATCAACCAGATCGCCGCCGACACCACCGTGCAACTCCGACCATTCCGCCTCGAGCGCTACTACGACACGCGCGAATTCACCGCGCGCTACATGATGTCCGCGTCGGACTGTGAGTCGTGGACCGTCGCCGAGCTCACGGCACTCGACCCAAGCGCCGCAGATCGCCTGCAAGCCCTCTCACTCGGCTATACCCACACCACCGGCCACCCCGATCTCCGCGCCCGCATCGCGTCGCTCTACACTCGCGTGCAACCAAACGAAATCATCGTACACGCCGGCGCGCAGGAAGCGGTGTTCACCGTCATGAACGCCGCACTCGAGCCGGGCGACCACGTCATCGTCCACCACCCCGCGTACCAGTCGCTCGCCGAGATCCCGCGTGCGTTAGGCTGCGACGTCACGCCATGGCCCACGTCCGCCGCGCACGGTTGGGCGCTCGATCCCGACGACCTGCGCCGCGCCATCCGCCCGCGCACGCGCGCGATCGTCATCAACGTCCCGCACAGCCCAACCGGCTGGCTCCCGTCCGCGACGACGCTCGAGGCGATCGTCGCCATCGCGCGCGACCGGGGAATCGTGCTCTTCTCCGACGAGGTTTATCGAGGCCTAGAGTACGACGAGCGCGACCGCCTGCCCGCGGTCGCCGATCTGTACGAGCGCGGCGTTTCGTTAGGCGTGATGTCCAAGCCGTACGGCCTCGCGGGCCTCCGCGTCGGTTGGCTCGCCGTGCGCGATCGCGAGCTCGCCCGCGGCGTGTCGCAAGTGAAGGACTACACCACCATCTGCAGCAGCGCGCCGAGCGAATGCCTCGCGACCATCGCGCTCGAGCACCACCGCGAGATTCTGGATCGCAACGCCGGCATCATTCGCGACAACCTCGCTGCATTTCGCGCGTTCCTCGACGCGCGCCCAACGCAATTCACCTGGGTCCCGCCGCGTGCCGGCCCCATCGCGTTCGTCGAACCGGCACACGTCACGGACGTCGAGCAGTACTGCGACCTCGTCCTCGAACGCTCAGGCGTCCTGCTGCTCCCCGGCACGGTGTTCGACGAGACGAGCCGCGCCGTTCGCGTCGGTTTCGGGCGGCGCAATTTCCGCGAGGCGCTCGGCCACTACGCGGCCTTCGCCGACCAGGCCTAACGCACGCAACGCCGCCTAACGCAACGCTCGGCTTACCGCCCG